>NZ_JBMVFX010000003.1:0-230934 GCF_049538415.1 Cellulosimicrobium sp. AB352
GCTCGCGTCGCGCGACCCGCACCACGCCGTCCGTCGCCGCTCCGGCGGCCGACGCGGCTCCCGCTGCGTCCGCCCCGGCCGACGTCCCGGCAGACGCGAGCCCCGCGGCCGCCGACGCCGTGGCGGAGCCGGTGGTGGCAGAGCCCGCCCCGCGCGCCCGCGCGCCGCGCCGCGCCCAGGGTGGCGGCAAGAAGGCGAAGGCCCCGGCCGGCGACGCGCCGCTCGACGTCCTCTCCGAGTTCGGCCTCAGCGCACCGCCCGCCGCCGAGCAGGCCCCGGCCGCCACGGTGGCGCCCGACGCCGACGCCCTGCTGGGCGCGGCCGACGCGCCGCGCCGCGCGAAGCGCACCCGGGCGACGCGCACGACCGCGCAGGCTCCGGCCGTCGAGGCCGCGCCGGTCGCCGAGCCGGACGCCCCGGCCGCAGACACCGCGCCGTCCGGCGCGCCGACGACGGCCGAGCCCGTCGAGGCACCCGCCGCGAAGAAGCCCGCGCGCCGGTCGCGCCGCGCGACCTCCGCGGCAACGGCCCCGACCGCCGAGCCCGCAGCCCCGACCGCCGAGCCCGCAGTCCCGGCCGCCGAGGCTGCTGCCCCGGCGGTGGCCGACGCGCCGTCCGCCGCCGAGCCGACGCCCGCCGAGGCAGAGGCGCCGGCGTCCGCGGAACCCGCGAAGAAGCCGGCGCGCCGCTCGCGCCGCGCCACCTCGAAGCCTGCTGCCGAGGCGGCACCCGAGACGACCGCCGCGCCCGAGGCCCCGGCCGCTGCCGCGTCGTCGGCCCCGGCCGGCGGCCCGGCGTCGCCCGCCGCGACGGGAGCGGGGACCAGCACCCCGCGCCTCGCGACGACCGCCCTGCTCTTCCAGGCGCCCGACCCGGCCGCCGCGCCGCGCCGTCCGCGTCGCGCGCAGAGCCCGGCCGGGCCGCCGCGCCACGTCGAGCCCGCCGCCCCGGCACCCACAACGACGGAGCCGGTCGCGACGACGGAGCCGGTCGCGACGACGGAGCCGGTCGCGACGACGGAGCCGACGGCGACGCCCGAGCCCGCCACCGGGACCCGCGGCCGTCGCGGCCGCAGGGCCTCGGCGCCCGCGTCCCGCACGGCCGAGTCGCGCACGACCGAGTCGCAGACGGCTGAGCCGTCGACCCCCGTCGAGGAGCTCGCCGCCACCGAGCTCGTCCTCACGGGCGAGGACGCGGCCGCGGTCGAGGAGATCGAGGCCATCGAGTCCGAGCTCGTCGCCGAGGGCGTCGAGGTGCCCGAGGACGCGTTCGGGCCGGAGGACTTCGTCGAGCTCGACGAGGCGGAGGAGCCCGACGAGCAGCCTGCGACCGACGAGGCCGACGCCGACGCCGACTCCGGCCCGCGCCGCCGCCGCCGTCGTGGTGGCCGCGGGCGTCGCGGTCGTCCGGACGGGGGACGTGACCAGGACCGCGAGCAGGAGCGCGACCAGGACGAGGACGACGCCTCGCCGTCGGCGCAGGACGACGAGCCGGCCGACGCGGCCGCGCTGGCCGACGCCGAGGAGACCGACCACGAGGCCGGGGACGGGCAGGGCGAGGACGAGGCGGGCGGCAGCCGCCGCCGTCGCCGTCGTCGCCGCGGGAGCCGGGGCGAGGGCGAGACGACCACGACGCGCTCCCGCCCGCGCGAGCGCAGCCTGGCCGACGAGGTCACCGCGCTCAAGGGCTCCACGCGGCTCGAGGCCAAGCGCCAGCGCCGCCGCGAGGGCCGCGACGCGGGTCGTCGTCGCCAGATCATCACCGAGGCGGAGTTCCTCGCGCGCCGCGAGTCGGTCGAGCGGTCGATGGTCGTGCGCGAGCGCGGCGGCCGCACGCAGATCGCCGTGCTCGAGGACGGCGTGCTCGTCGAGCACTACGTCTCGCAGCAGTCGCAGGCGTCGATGGCGGGCAACGTGTACCTGGGCCGCGTCCAGAACGTGCTGCCCAGCATGGAGGCCGCGTTCATCGACGTCGGCAAGGGCCGCAACGCCGTCCTGTACGCGGGCGAGGTGAACTGGGACGCGGCCGGGCTCGAGGGTCAGCCGCGCCGCATCGAGCAGGCGCTCAAGTCGGGCGACTCCGTGCTCGTGCAGGTCACCAAGGACCCGATCGGGCACAAGGGCGCACGCCTCACGTCGCAGATCACGCTCGCAGGCCGCTACCTCGTGTTCGTCCCTGGCGGCGGCATGACCGGCATCAGCCGCAAGCTCCCCGACACCGAGCGCAACCGCCTGAAGAAGATCCTCAAGGAGGTCGTGCCCGACGGCGCGGGCGTCATCGTGCGCACCGCCGCCGAGGGCGCGAGCGAGGAGGAGCTGCGCGCCGACGTCGAGCGCCTGCGCGGCCAGTGGGAGGCCATCGAGAAGAAGTCGAAGAGCGCGTCGGCACCCGCCCTGCTCCAGGGCGAGCCGGACCTCGCGATCCGCGTCGTCCGCGACATCTTCAACGACGACTTCAGCTCGCTCGTCGTCGAGGGCGACGGGGCGTGGTCGGAGATCTCGACGTACGTCGAGGAGCTCGCGCCCGACCTGCGCGAGCGCGTCTCGAAGTGGACGGGCACGCAGGACGTCTTCACGGTGCACCGCGTCGACGAGCAGCTCGCCAAGGGCATGGACCGCAAGGTCTGGCTGCCCTCGGGCGGGTCGCTGGTCATCGACCGCACCGAGGCGATGACCGTCGTCGACGTCAACACCGGCAAGTTCACCGGCTCTGGCGGCACGCTCGAGGAGACGGTGACGCGCAACAACCTGGAGGCGGCCGAGGAGATCGTCCGCCAGCTCCGGCTGCGCGACATCGGCGGCATCATCGTCATCGACTTCATCGACATGGTGCTCGAGTCGAACCGCGACCTCGTGCTGCGCCGCCTCGTCGAGTGCTTGGGCCGGGACCGGACCAAGCACCAGGTCGCGGAGGTCACGTCGCTGGGCCTCGTCCAGATGACGCGCAAGCGCGTGGGTCAGGGCCTCGTCGAGGCGTTCAGCGAGACGTGCGAGCACTGCCACGGGCGCGGGTTCATCGTGCACACCGACCCGATCGAGAAGTCGGGCGGCAACCGCGGCGGCCACGACCACGGCAACCACGGCAACGGCAACGGGAACGCCGGGGGCAACGGGGGCGGCGGCGCCGCCGACGAGCCCGCCGAGGGCGGCCGCTCGCGGTCGCGCCGCAAGCGCGGTTCCGGCTCGGGCGCCTCGGCGCCGAAGGACACCGGGATCACCCTCCCGCAGCCCGCCGTCCCGGTCCTGCCGGAGGTCACGTCGGAGGCGCGGGCCGCGGTCAAGGCCACGCTCGCGACGATCGCGGCGGCCGCGGCGCACGCCCACGAGCACGACGGCGCCGAAGCACCGGCGGACGGCTCGGCGCCCACGGCGGGCGACGACAGCGGGTCGGAGCCCACCGAGAGCTGAGCGGTGCGGCAGGGGCGGGGGTCTGCGGACCCTCGCCCCTGCCGCGTCCCCGGGCGGTCTTCGTGCACGTCACCCGCACCTGGCATCATGCGCGCATGGGTTACGACCTCTCGGGCCGCCTCGTCGTCGGCGTCGCCTCGTCCGCACTGTTCGACCTCACCGAGTCCGACCGCGTGTTCCGCACGCAGGGGGAGGCGGCGTACCGCGACTTCCAGGAGCGCCACCGCGACGACGCGCTGGCCCCCGGCGTCGCCTTCGGGTTCGTGCGCCGCCTGCTCGCGCTCAACGACCTCGCGCCCTCCGCCGACGACCCGCTCGTCGAGGTCATCGTCATGTCCCGCAACTCCCCGGAGACCGGCCTGCGCGTCATGCGCTCCGTGCGGCACCACGACCTCGACATCACGCGCGCCGTCTTCCGCCAGGGGCGCAGCCCGCACGAGTTCATCCGTCCCCTGCACGTGGACCTCTTCCTCTCGGCCGACGAGCGCTCCGTACGCGACGCCGTCGACCTGGGCCTGCCCGCGGGGTACGTGCTCGACCCGACGTTCGCCGACGAGGAGGGCGACGAGCTGCGCATCGCGTTCGACTTCGACGGCGTCCTCGCCGACGACTCCTCGGAGCGCCGCTACCAGGACGGCGGGCTCGCGTCGTTCCGCGAGCACGAGGCGCTCAACGCCGACGTGCCGCTCGGCCGGGGGCCGCTGCGCGAGCTCCTCGTCGGCATCCACCGCGTGCAGGTCGTCGAGCGCGAGCGGCACGCGACCGACCCGTCCTACCGGCCGCGCGTGCACGTCTCGCTCGTCACGGCCCGCTCGGCCCCGGCGCACGAGCGCGCGGTCGCGACGCTCTCCTCGTGGGGCGTGACGGTCGACGACGCGTTCTTCCTCGGGGGCGTGGACAAGGGTGGCGTGCTCGAGGTGCTGCGGCCGCACATCTTCTTCGACGACCAGCGTGCCGTGGTCGAGGCGGCGCGCCGGGTCGCGCCGTCGGTCCACGTGCCGTACGGCGAGCTGAACCGCGGCGTCCTGCCGGCCGACCCGGCCCTCGACGCGCGGCCGACGCGTGCGGCCGACGTCGCGCCGCCCGCACCCGGTCGCCGGGAGGCAGCCACCCCGCCCGCGCCCGGCGCGTCGGCGGAGCGCGACGCGGACGACGAGCGGCCGGCCCACGACCCGGCGGGGGAGCGGCCGACGCCCGACCCGGCGGGCGAGCGCACCGCGGAGGGCGGCCGTGCGTCGGGCACCGGGACGCGCGAGCTCCCGCTCGTCCGGTCCGTCCCGGGGATCGGCGGGCCCGGGCTCGCCGGGATCGCGGCGGGGGTGTCGACGGCCGAGCCGACGCCCGCGCCCGAGGGGGAGAGGACGGCACCCGCTCCCGACGCCCGGGCCGACGCCGCGTCCCCGGCGGCGTCCGGCGACGAGCAGGTCGACGCACCGACCGACGCGGGTACCCCCGCCCCGTCCGGCACGACGCTCCTCAGCCGCCGGGACGCGCGGCCCGGCGCCCCCGACCGCGTCTCCGTCCTCGGCCCCGCCGGGGAGCCGAAGCCGCTGCCCGTCCGGCCGTCGTCGAACGGCGGCGCGCGCCACCACTGAGCCGGTGGTTCACTGCTCGCATGAGCGACGCGGCACGCCCGGGCGTCCCCGGGACCGTTCCCGGGGGCGCTGACGCAGCGCTCCGGACGCCCCGCCCCGGCGGGCGCGTCGAGGTCGTGTGCGGCCCGATGTTCGCCGGCAAGACGGAGGAGCTCCTGCGCCGGGTCCGGCGCGCGGAGGTCGCGGGGCGCCGCGTCGAGGTGGTCGGGCACGTCCTCGACACCCGGCGCGGCACTGGCACGGTGAGCTCGCACTCGGGTCTCGCGATCCCCTCGCGCACCGCCCGCGACGCGCACGACCTCGAGCGGATCGTCCGCGGCGCCGGGCCGCTCGACCTGGTCGCCGTCGACGAGGCGCACTTCTTCGGGCCGGAGCTCGTCGACGTCGTCCAGCGGCTCGCCGACGACGGGCTCGTCGTGGTCGTCGCCGGGCTCGACGTCACGTTCGACGGGCGGCCCTTCGAACCCCTGCCCGCGCTCGCCGCGCTCGCCGAGCGGGTCGACAAGCTCACGGCGGTGTGCGCCGTGTGCGGCGAGGACGCCGCGTTCCACGTGCGCGTCGTCCGGGAGCCGGAGCCCGACGGCCGCGGGGCCGGCGACCCGCTCGCGCCGGTCGCCGCGCACGTGGGCGGCGCCGAGAGCTACGAGGCGCGCTGCCGGGCGCACCTGCCAGGAGCCCCGTGGCGCCGTCAGGACTGTGGCGAGGCCGGTCCCGCCGGGTCCTCGACGAGCGGGACGAACGAGTAGGAGCCGTGCTCGCTCACCCGCACCCCGTCCGGGGCGTCGGGGTCGCGCACGACGACGAGCATCGTGTGCCGCACGGGGACGACCAGGCGCCCGCCGGGCACGAGCTGGTCGACGAGGGCGCGGGGGAGGGCCTCGGCGGCGGCGGACACGAGCACCCGGTCGTACTGCTCGCCCGGCGTGCCGAGGACGCCGGGCGTCGCGAGGACGAGGCGCGCCCACGGCGCGCGCACCGCGGCGAGGTTCGCCGCGCCCCACGCGGCGAGGTCGGCGTGGCGCTCGACGCCCAGCACGCGTCCCGTCGGGCCGACGAGCCGGGCGAGCAGCGCCGTCGTCCAGCCCGACCCGGCGCCGACGTCGAGCACCCGGGCGCCCGGGACGACGTCGAGCAGGCGCAGCATCGCGGCCACCGTCGACGGCTGCGAGCTGGTCTGGCCGTGGCCGATGGCGAGCGGTCGGTCCTGCGCGGCCCAGCGCCGCTGCGCGCGGGGGAGGAAGCCGCGGCGGTCGACCGTGCGCATCGCCGCGGCGACGGCGTCGTCCCGGCGCTCGGCGTCGGGCGGGACCGCGGGGCGCATGCGACCACCTCCACGGCCAGCGTAGGCACGACGGCCTACCCGCGCGCCCGGGTGAGCCGAACCGGGAGCCCCGAGCGGGAGGCGCCCGGTGGCGCGGCCGCGGGGACGGCGGGATGCTCGACGGGTGCGCGGGCGCATCGGTGCGCCCGCCCTGGACCGGGGAGCCGGCATGAGCGGAACGGTGGCACGGATCACGCACATCAGCGCGCGGTCGGACACGAGCTTCGAGGACGCCGTGCGGATCGGCGTCGAGCGCGCCGCGAGCACGCTGCGCAACGTCTCGGGCGCGTGGGTCAAGGAGCAGAAGGTCGACGTGGCCGACGGCCGCATCACGGCCTGGCAGGTCGTGCTGGAGGTCACGTTCGTCCTCGAGTAGGGTCGGCCGGCGGCCTCGTCGCGCGGAGGCGCCGCCGTCCGCGGTCCTCGGTGCGACACCTGCCACGCGCCCCGGAGCGGTCGCCCGCGCCGGGGTCCGTGCGCGCCATTTGACCAGGACGCCCTGCGGTCCGTAATCTTGGACGTCGGCGCGCCCAGGCGCGCCGGTCCCGTGTGCCCACGGACGACTCGCACTCGCACGCCGCGGCGTGGTCGGAGTCTCCAAGACGAACTCGCCGTGACGAGCACGCCAAGACTAGGAGAGATGAGCAGCAACGTGGTGTACGCGATCGTCAAGGCCGGTGGCCGTCAGGAGAAGGTTTCCGTCGGCGACATCGTCGTGGTGGACCGGGTGTCCGCCAAGGCCGGTGAGTCCCTCGAGCTGCCCGCTCTCCTGCTGGTGGACGGGGAGAAGGTGACCACCGACGCGGCGAAGCTCGCGAAGGTCAAGGTCACCGCCGAGGTCGTGCGGGACGAGAAGGGTCCGAAGATCACGATCCTGCGGTACAAGAACAAGACCGGTTACCGCCGTCGTCAGGGTCACCGTCAGCAGCTGACCCGCCTCAAGGTCACCGGCATCAAGTGATCTCGCCCGGCGCGAGCTAGCGGCCCCGAGCCGCGCCGCGCCGACGGCACCCTCCCTCAGCAGACCAGCACGAAAGCAGGTTCGTCATGGCACACAAGAAGGGCGCGAGCTCCTCGCGCAACGGTCGCGACTCCAACGCCCAGCGCCTCGGCGTGAAGCGCTTCGGCGGGCAGGTCGTCAAGTCGGGCGAGATCATCGTCCGCCAGCGCGGCACCCACTTCCACCCCGGTGAGAACGTCGGCCGCGGCAAGGACGACACGCTGTTCGCCCTGGCCGCCGGCGCGGTCCAGTTCGGCACCCGTCGCGGCCGCAAGGTCGTCGACATCGTCTCCGCCGAGGGCTGAGCGACAGCCACAGAGGCTTCGAGCAGGAGGGGCGCACCGACGCGGTGCGCCCCTCCTGCCGTTTCCGGCGCCCGTCCCCACGGGCGGCACCACCCGCCGCGACCGCGGCACCGCACGACCCACCTCTGAGAGGATCCCTCCATGGCCAGCTTCGTCGACCGTGTCGTCCTGCACGTCTCCGGCGGCGACGGGGGGAACGGGTGCGCCTCGGTCCGGCGCGAGAAGTTCAAGCCGCTCGCCGGCCCCGACGGCGGCAACGGAGGTGACGGCGGCACCGTCCGCCTCGTCGTCGACTCCCAGACCACGACGCTCCTCGAGTACCACCACTCGCCGCACCGCCACGCGACGTCGGGCACCCAAGGCATGGGTGACGACCGCGACGGCGCCAACGGCGAGGACCTCGTCCTGCGCGTCCCGGACGGCACGGTCGTCAAGTCCCCCGACGGCACGGTGCTCGCCGACCTCGTCGGCGAAGGTGCCGAGTACGTCGTGGCCGAGGGCGGCCGCGGCGGTCTCGGCAACGCGGCGCTCTCGTCCCCGCGCCGCAAGGCACCGGGCTTCGCCCTGCTCGGCGAGCCGGGCGAGGAGCGGGACGTCGTCCTCGAGCTGAAGACCATCGCGGACGTCGCGCTCGTCGGGTACCCGAGCGCGGGCAAGTCGTCGCTCGTCGCCGCCATCTCCGCGGCGCGGCCCAAGATCGCCGACTACCCGTTCACGACGCTCGTGCCCAACCTGGGCGTCGTGCAGGCCGGCTCGGCGCGCTTCACCGTCGCGGACGTCCCGGGCCTCATCCCGGGCGCGAGCGAGGGCAAGGGCCTCGGCCTGGAGTTCCTGCGCCACATCGAGCGCACCGCGGTGATCGTGCACGTGCTCGACTGCGCGACGCTCGAGCCCGGCCGGGACCCGATCAGCGACCTCGACGTCATCGAGGCCGAGCTCGCCGCCTACGCGCAGGACCTCGAGATCGAGGGCGGGCGGGTGCCGCTCACCGAGCGTCCGCGCCTCGTCGTCCTCAACAAGATCGACGTCCCCGAGGCGCGCGACCTGGCCGAGCTCGTCAAGCCGGACCTCGAGGCGCGCGGCCTGCGGGTGTTCGAGATCTCGACCGCGAGCCACGAGGGCCTGCGCCCGCTGACGTACGCGCTCGGGGAGCTCGTGGAGAAGGCGCGCGCCGAGGCGCCCGCCCCCGAGCCGACGCGCGTCGTGCTGCGGCCGCGCGCGGTCGACGAGGCCGGGTTCACGGTCAAGCGCAAGGGCGGGGCGACCGACTACTGGTTCGAGGTGCGCGGCGCCAAGCCGGAGCGCTGGGTGCGCCAGACGGACTTCTCCAACGACGAGGCCGTGGGCTACCTCGCGGACCGTCTCGCGCGCCTGGGCGTCGAGGAGAAGCTGTTCGAGGCGGGCGCCGTCGCGGGCGACGAGGTGCGCATCGGCAGCGACGTCAACGCGGTCGTCTTCGACTGGGAGCCGACGCTCATGTCGGGCTCCGAGCTGCTCGGCGGCCCGCGCGGCTCCGACAACCGCCTCGACGAGAGCCTGCGCCCGACGCGCTCCGAGAAGCGGCGCGAGCACCACGAGCGCATGGATGCCAAGGCGGAGGCGCGGCGCGAGCTGTGGACCGAGCGCCAGGCCGGCACCTGGACGGACCCCGAGTCCGACTGACCCCGGCGTCGTCCGAGCCGACGAGGGCCCGGCTCCCGTGGGGACCGGGCCCTCGGCCGTGCCCGGGACGTCCTCGGCGCGGCCCGGGAGCGGGCCGGTCCCGGGCGCAGGCGTCCTGGTCCGTGAAATCGTGCGCGGCCGCGGCCCTCCGGCGGCGATGATGGGCGCGTGAACGCGCTGTCCTCCCGCTCCGAGATCGCCTCCGCCCGCCGCGTGGTCGTGAAGATCGGCTCGTCGTCGCTCACGGGCGCCGACGGCCACCTCGACCTCGCGGCCCTGCGGGCGCTCGTCGACGTCCTCGCGGCCCGACGCGCGGACGGCGGCCAGGTCGT
Source organism: Cellulosimicrobium sp. AB352 (assembly GCF_049538415.1). Lineage (NCBI taxonomy): Bacteria > Bacillati > Actinomycetota > Actinomycetes > Micrococcales > Promicromonosporaceae > Cellulosimicrobium > Cellulosimicrobium sp. AB352. The sequence goes on from NZ_JBMVFX010000003.1 coordinate 9,623, forward strand.
GCTGGTCACGTCGGGCGCCATCGCCGCCGGGATCGGCCCTCTCGGTCTCGCGACCCGACCGCGCGACCTCGCGACGGCGCAGGCCGCGGCGTCGGTCGGGCAGGGCATGCTCGTCGCCCGGTACGCCGAGGCGTTCGCGGCGCACGGGCTGCGCGTCGGGCAGGTGCTGCTCACCGCGGAGGACACGGTGCGTCGCGGGCACTACCGCAACGCCCAGCGCTCGCTCGAGCGCCTGCTCGACCTCGGCGTCGTGCCCGTCGTCAACGAGAACGACGCCGTCGCGACCGACGAGATCCGCTTCGGCGACAACGACCGGCTCGCCGCGCTCGTCTCCCACCTCGTGCGGGCCGACGCCATGGTCCTGCTCACGGACGTCGACGGCCTGTACGACGGCCCGCCGTCGCGCCCGGGCGCGCGCAGGATCGCCGAGGTGCGCTCGCCGGCCGACATCGAGGGCGTCGAGGTGACGGGACGGGGGAGCGCGGTCGGCACGGGCGGCATGCTCACCAAGCTCGAGTCGGTCTCCATCGCGACCGGCACGGGCATCCCCGTGGTGCTCACCAAGGCGCAGCACGCCGCCGCCGCGCTCGCCGGCGAGCCCGTCGGGACCTGGTTCGCCGCGACGGGCAGGCGGACGACGCGCCGTCGGCTCTGGCTCGCGCACGCCGCCCGCACGCGCGGCCGCCTCGTGCTGGACGACGGCGCGGTGCGGGCCGTGCAGGGTGGGCGCGCCTCGCTGCTGCCCGCGGGGATCACCGCGGTCGAGGGGGAGTTCGACGCCGGCGACCCGGTCGAGCTCGTCACGTCCGACGGGCGCGTGGTCGCCCGCGGCCTGGTCGCGTTCGAGTCGCGCGACATCCCGGACCTCCTCGGCCGGTCGACCACGGAGCTGCGGGCCGAGCTCGGCCAGGGCTACGACCGCGAGGTCGTGCACCGCGACGACCTCGTCCTCGTGCGGCGGCGCGCGCGCTGACCGCGGCCCGGACGACGCTCCCGGCGCGACGGCCGCCGACGTAGGCTCGGACCATGACCACCACCGAGGACGCGCCCGTCGTCGCGGGCGCCGCCGAGCCCGGGACCGCCGGTCCTGCCGCAGCCGCGACCGACACTCCGACCGACGCTCCGACCGACGTCGCGGCGGCCGTCGAGGACGTCGCGCGCCGCGCCAAGGTCGCGTCGCGCACGCTCGCGACGGCGACCCGCGCGACGAAGGACGCCGCGCTCCTCGCGCTCGCCGACGCGCTCGTCGCGGCGACCGACGAGATCGTGGCCGCGAACGCCGTCGACCTGGAGCGTGAGCGCGCGAACGGCATGAGCGAGGGGCTGCTCGACCGGCTCGCGCTCGACGCGCAGCGCGTCGCCGCGATCGCCGACGCGCTGCGCGCGCTCGCGGGCCTGCCGGACCCGGTGGGGGAGGTCGTGCGCGGCTCGACCCTGCCGAACGGCCTGCGCCTGCGCCAGCTGCGCGTGCCCATGGGCGTCGTCGGCATGATCTACGAGGCGCGCCCCAACGTGACGGTCGACGCCGCGGGACTCGCGCTCAAGAGCGGCAACGCGGTGATCCTGCGCGGCGGGTCCGCGGCGGCGAGCTCCAACGAGGTGATCGTCGGCGTGCTGGCCCGTGCGCTCGAGGCGCAGGGGCTGCCCGGCGACCTCGTGCAGTCGATCGACCGGCACGGGCGCCCGGGCGCCGTCGCGCTCATGCACGCGCGGGGTCTCGTCGACGTCCTCGTCCCGCGCGGCGGGGCGGACCTCATCCGCACCGTCGTGCGCGAGTCGACCGTCCCCGTCATCGAGACCGGGGTCGGCAACGTCCACGTGTACGTCGACGCGAGCGCGGACCGGGCCATGGCGCTCGAGATCCTCCTCAACGCCAAGACGCAGCGCGTGGGCGTCTGCAACGCCGCGGAGACGCTCCTCGTCCACGCGGAGGCCGCCCCCGAGTTCCTCCCCGCCGCGCTCGCCGCGCTCACCGAGGCGGGCGTCGTCGTGCACGGCGACGACCGCACGGCCGGCCTCGCGCCCGCGGGCACCGACGTGCTCGTGGCCACGGACGAGGACTGGGCGACCGAGTATCTCGCGCCCGAGATCGCCGTGCGCGTCGTCGACGACCTCGACGCCGCCATCGAGCACGTGCGGACCTGGACGTCGGGCCACACCGAGGCCATCGTCACGCGCGACCTCGCGGCGTCCGAGCGCTTCGTCGCCGAGCTCGACTCGGCCGCCATCATGGTCAACGCCTCGACCCGCTTCACCGACGGCGGCCAGTTCGGCCTCGGGGCGGAGATCGGCATCTCGACCCAGAAGCTCCACGCGCGCGGCCCCATGGGCCTCGCGGAGCTCACGACGACGAAGTGGGTCGTGCACGGGGACGGCCACGTCCGCCCCTGACCCACGGCCCCCGGCGGGTACCTGATACCCGCCGGACGAGGTCCCCGGACGGTCGTGAGAGACTGGTCGGCGACCGGCGCCCGTCCGGTCCGCCGTCGGGCCGGTCCCGGCGGGCGTACCGTTCCATCGCACCACCCCGGCCCGCGGCACGTGCCCGTCCGGCCCGGGGACGACCTTCGAGGAGGACGTCGTGATCTCTGCCGTCGTGCTGGCCGCCGAGGAAGGCGCCGAGGCCGCGTCGCACCTGCCCATCCCGCCGCTCGCGTACGGGCTGCTCGGGTTCGGCGGGCTCGTGGCCCTGCTGCTCGTGACCTACGCGTTCCGCAGCGTCGGCACGCGGCACTGACCCGCCCCGGACGACGGAAGCGCCCGCGACCGATGACGCGTCGATGAGCCCGCGCCGGCCCCGCCTGGGGGTGATGGGTGGCACGTTCGACCCCATCCACCACGGCCACCTGGTCGCCGCGAGCGAGGCCGCGGCGCGGTTCGACCTCGACGAGGTCGTCTTCGTCCCCACGGGCAAGCCGTCGTTCAAGCAGCACCAGACCGTCAGCCCGGCCGAGCACCGCTACCTCATGACCGTCATCGCGACCGCGTCGAACCCGCGGTTCACGGTGAGCCGTGTGGACGTGGACCGGCCCGGGCTGACCTACACGGTCGACACGCTGCGCGACCTGCGGGCCGCGCGACCGGACGCCGAGCTGTTCTTCATCACGGGTGCGGACGCCGTCGAGCAGATCCTCACCTGGAAGGATGCCGACGAGCTCTGGAAGATGGCACACTTCGTGGCTGTCTCCCGCCCGGGTCACCAGCTGAGCGTCGAGGGCCTGCCTCCGGGCGTGGTCACGACGCTCGAGGTCCCCGCCCTCGCGATCTCGTCGACGGACTGCCGTCGGCGCGCGGAGGCCGGGCAGCCGGTGTGGTACCTGGTTCCGGACGGCGTGGTCCAGTACATCGCCAAGCACGGTTTGTATCGAGGTCAGCACGATGAGTGACAACGGCAGCAACATGCAGCCCGTCCGCCCGCTCACCCGGCGCGAGATGCGCGAGCGCGAGCAGGCGGCCGCCGCCGAGCGGTCCGCGCAGAGCGCCGCGCCCCCGCCCGCCCCGGCACCGGGTGCGGGCGGCTGGCAGCAGCCGGCGCGCCCGGCCGCGCCGTCCGGCCCGCCGCCGTCGCGCCGCACCCTGCGCGAGACGACCGGCCCGGCAGAGCACCCGGCACAGCCGTCGGTCGTGCGACCCCCGGCCGCCTCGGGCGGCATGCGCGGCCTGGACGAGACCGGGCGCCTCACGCCGGTCCAGGAGACGGCCGAGCGCGTCGCGATCCGCCCCCCGGCCCCGACGCCCGTCGTGCCCACGCGCACGTCCTCGCGTCCGCCCGCCGCGACCCCGCGGCCCCCGGTGCCGGGTGCGTCCGGCCCCGTGCGCCCCGCGACGCCGTCGGCTCCGGTCGGCGGTCTCGCCGCGGGCGCGGGCACCGCGCGTCCCGAGGCGACGCAGCCGCCGCGCCTCTCGGCGTTCGCGGCTCCGCCCACCAGCCCTGCCCCGCCCGGCACGCCCGCGCCGGCTCCGGCGACCTCCCCCTGGGCGGGGACGCGCGCGCCTGCCCCCGAGCGCGCGCCCGCGCCTGCGCCGCCCGCCGAGGCGGGCGGCGCGGCCCTGCCGTGGTCCGCGATCACGGCAGGCTCCGCGCCCGAGCCCGCGAGCGCGGAACGCGAGCAGACGTCGCCCTTCGGCGGCGTGCGGGAGTCCGCACCCGCTCCCGCCGGCGGCTCGGACGAGCTCTTCCCCCGCGTGCGCGGTCGTGCCGCCGAGCCCGAGGAGTCGGACGACGACGACCTCGAGGACGAGCGGCGGGGCCCGTCGTACACGTGGCTGCACTACCTGATCCTCGTCGCCGTCGCGTTCGTCCTCGGCCTGCTCGTCTGGACGCTCGTGTCCCGCGACGACCCGGGCCTGGCCGTGGAGGACGCGAGCGCCTCGGCCGCCGCCGTGCGGACGTGGGACGACCCCGGCACCCTCGACACCGGCCGCTGACCGGCCGCACCACGAACGGAGACACGTGACCGCCACCGACCGAGCCCTCGAGCTCGCCGTCATCGCCGCCCGGGCGGCGTCCGACCGCAAGGCCGAGGAGATCATCGCGCTCGACGTGAGCGAGCAGCTCGTCCTCACCGACGTGTTCCTCATCGCCTCGGGGTCGAGCGAGCGCCAGGTCTCGGCGATCGTCGACGCCGTCGAGGAGGCCATGCACAAGGCCGGGTCCAAGCCGATCCGCCGCGAGGGCAAGCAGGAGGCCCGCTGGGTTCTGCTCGACTTCGGGGACGTCGTCGTGCACGTGCAGCACGCCGAGGACCGCGTGTACTACGCGCTGGAGCGGCTGTGGAAGGACTGCCCGGTCGTCGAGCTGCCGGAGGACGCGCGCGGCGGTGACGGCACGGCCGACGACACCGACGACACCACGCGCGGCGACGGCGCCATCCGCCTCTCGGGGGAGCCCCTGGCGTGACCGCCGGCACGCTCGTCCTCCTGCGCCACGGTCGCACCGCGTACAACGCGACGATGCGCCTGCAGGGGCAGGTCGACATCCCGCTCGACGCCGTCGGGCGGTGGCAGGCGGAGCAGGGCGCGAAGGCCCTCGCGAGCGCGCACCGCGCGACGCGCGTCGTCGCGTCCGACCTCGTGCGCGCCGCCGACACCGCGCGCGCGTACGCGGCGGCGATCGGCGCGGACGTCACGTACGACCCCCGGCTGCGCGAGCGCGGCTTCGGGGAGTGGGAGGGCCTCACAGGCCCGGAGATTGCCGAGCGCTGGCCCGAGGAGTACGCGGCGTGGCGCCAGGGCGAGGAGCCCGTGCGCGCGGGTGCGGAGTCCAAGGCCGACGTCGCGGCGCGCCTCGTCGCGTCCGTGACCGAGCACGTGGAGTCCCTGGAGCGGGACGACACGCTCGTCGTCGTCTCGCACGGCGCCGCGATCACGCTCGCGGTCACCGCGCTGCTCGGCCTGGACCCGGAGGGCTGGCGCGGGATCTCCGGGCTGCACAACGTCCACTGGTCCCACCTGCACCGCTCGGCGCCCGCCGCGACGCCCGCGTGGCGCCTCGTGGCGCACAACGTCGGGGCCGGGTTCCCGCTCGACGAGTGGAACGCGGGACCGGATTGGAATCTGGAGCCGGTTTCTGCGTAGACTAGCGACGCTCCGCAGGACGGGAAACCGGCCGGAGGAGTGCATGACCTGGATCTTCACGGATCCACGGGGCTGTGGCGCAGCTGGTAGCGCACCTGCATGGCATGCAGGGGGTCAGGGGTTCGAGTCCCCTCAGCTCCACCCGTAGAGCCGGACGGGAGCACGCACCATCGAGAGATGGGCGGGCTCCCGTCCGGCTTTTCTGCGTCCTGCGCCGCCCGGTGCTCGCCGGTGGAGGCCGCGGGTCTTGGCGCGGCCTGCCGCGCCTGCCACGCTGGTGCGGTGCGACGGCGCTCCGCCCGTCGCGCGGGTACCCGGGGGAGGGCACGCGATGAGGCCACTGCGCTACGCGATCAACGTCACGCTCGACGGCTGCTGCCACCACGAGGCGGGACTGCCGCCCGACGAGGAGTCGATGCGGTTCTGGACCGAGGAGACGGAGCGCGCGGACGCGCTGCTGTTCGGGCGGGTCACCTACCAGATGATGGAGGCGGCGTGGCGCCGTCCGGCGTCGGGCGCGTGGCCGGACTGGATGGGGGAGCGGGACGTCCCGTTCGCGGAGGCGATCGACGGGGCGAGGAAGCACGTGGTGTCGAGCACGCTGCGCGAGGTCGACTGGAACGCCGAGCTCGTCGAGGGCGACCTGGGTGACGCGGTGCGGCGGCTCAAGGAGCAGCCGGGCGGGTCGCTGTTCGTCGGTGGCGTGACGCTGCCGCTCGCGCTCGCGGACCTCGGGCTGATCGACGAGTACGCGTTCCTCGTGCAGCCGGTCCTGGCAGGGCACGGGCCGACGCTGCTGTCGGGGTTGCGCGAGCGCATCACGCTCGAGCTGGTGGACCGGCAGGAGCTGCGCTCGGGCGCCGTCGCGGTGCGGTACCGGCCCGCGACGGGCGTGCCGTGAGCCGGGACGACGACGCCCGGCGCGGCAGGTGCCGGCCGGGCGCTCGTGCGGGAGGAGCGGGGACTACGACGTGCTGACGTGCACGTGGTCGAAGTGGTTGGCGGTCGCGCCGCCGCGGTCCTCCATGCCGGACCACGCGCTCGCCGGGTCGCCGGCCATCCAGATCTTCTGCTGGTAGATGAGGTAGGTGATGCCGAGCGAGCCCGCGTTGGCCTGCAGGTAGCGCGCGATGTCCCAGCCGGTCTCGCCGCTGATCATGATGTCGACGGCGCGGCCCGTGCCGTGGTCGCCGTCGTCGCCGGGGCGGATGCCGCCGAACGTGGTGACCTGGGGGAAGTTCGCGCACACGGAGCGGTAGACGGCGCGCGCGTTGGCGCGCAGCGACGACTCGATCCCGGTGCTCACGGAGCACGCGGCGTCCGAGACGCCGCCGGCGCTCGACCCCCCGGCCGCGGCGGCGGCGACCTGGGGCGCCTCGGGCTGCGACTGCGCGAGGAAGCTCGACTTGATCCACGCGGCCGCGCCGTCCCAGACGATCTGGCTCCAGTCGCCCTCGGTGACGCCCGTGACGTCGACGGCGGCGCCGAACTCGGTGGTCGCGACGCGCTCGGCGTCCGGGGACGGCGCGGAGCGCACGTTGACGGCCTCGGTGGTCCAGAGCTGGCCGGTCACGGGCGGCAGGGGCGGGGGCGTCGGGGCGGCCTGGGCGGCCGGCACGACGGCGATCTCCGCCGCGGTCTCGACGACCGGGGGCTCCTGGGGCGCCGTGGGCGGCGCGACGCGCTCGGACGAGCGGCTGGCGGCTCCCGTGCCGCGTTCCACGCTCGCGCCGGCGGTGGGCTCGACGCTCAGCGGAGCGAGGTCGGGGTTGCCCTCGGCGGGCTGGGGGCCCGCACCCACGGCACCCGCGCCGAGCAGCGTGACGAGCGCCAGCGCGGGGAGCTTGAGCGACCGGACCGGCAGCGTCGGCAGGGCCGGGAGCCGGAAGGAGCGCGCGGTGGCGGGGGCTGCGCTGTGGCGGCCTCGGGACATGGTGCGCTCCGGTTCTTCGTGGGTAGGACGCGCCAATGTAACCAAACCGTGATCTGAGAAGTCCAGTCGGACATCCCGCGCAGCGCGCGCGTTCGACTCATGAGCGGCAGCGCTGAGTCGTATGCGCCGCAGTCGTTGGACGGGCGAGGGGCGGGTTCCTACGCTGGAAGCATGACCGTTCCCTCTGTACCGACCGTGACGCTCAACTCCGGTCACACCATCCCGCAGCTCGGCTTCGGCGTCTTCCTCGTGCCGCCGGACGAGGCCGAGAAGGCCGTCAGCGAGGCCCTCGAGGTCGGCTACCGCCACATCGACACGGCGGCGATCTACCGCAACGAGGAGGGCGTCGGCGCCGCCATCGCGAAGAGCGGGATTCCCCGCGACGAGCTCTTCGTCACCACGAAGCTCTGGAACGACCGCCAGTCGGGCGAGCAGCCGCACGACGCGATCCGCGAGAGCCTCGACAAGCTCGGCCTCGACCACGTCGACCTGTACCTCACGCACTGGCCCGCGCCCGAGCAGGACCAGTACACGAACGCGTGGGCGAAGCTCGTCGAGATCCGCGACGCGGGCCTCGCGCGCTCGATCGGCGTCTCCAACCACCTGCCCGAGCACCTCGACCGGATCGTCGCCGACACGGGCGTCGTGCCCGCCGTCGACCAGATCGAGCTGCACCCGGCCTACCAGCAGCGCGACGTGCTCGCCTGGGCCGACGCGAACGGCACGAAGATCGAGGCCTGGGGTCCGCTCGGCCAGGGCAAGTACCCGCTCTTCGAGAAGCAGGCCGTCGTCGACGCCGCGGCCGCCCACGGCGTGACGCCCGCCCAGGCGGTGCTGCGCTGGCACCTGCAGCGCGGCTTCATCGTCTTCCCGAAGTCGTCCCGCAAGGAGCGCATGGTGGAGAACTTCGACCTCTTCGGGTTCGAGCTCACCGCCGACGAGGTCGCCGCGATCGACGCCCTCGACACGGGTGACGGCTCGGGTCGCGTGAGCGCCCACCCGTCCGAGGTCAACTGACCCGGTCGCCCGCGGCCTCCCGCGAGGCAGCACGCACGACGAGGGGCGCCGTCCGGTCGGACGGCGCCCCTCGTCGTGCGCAGGTGGGAGGTCGGCTCAGCCGCACTCGTCGCAGATGCCCGTGGCGGGCAGGACCGTGAAGCACGTGGGGCACACGGCCGGCGGCTTCTCCGGCTCCGCGGAGCGGGCCGTCGTGCGGCGCGGTGTGCGCGTCGCGGGCGCGGCCTTCGCCGTGGCCCGACGTGCGGGTGCGGGCGCCGCGGGGGCGGCACCGGGCACGTCGAACCCGCGCTTGCGCAGCAGGTCCGCGACGCCGACGGGGCTGCTGCGGAACTCCTCGGCGGTCGCGACGCGGCCGGTCGCGTACCGGTGCGCGACGCCGAGGATCGCCTGCGCGTCGTAGACGCGGTCCTCGTGGACGAGCGGGGTGCCGGGGGACGCGGTGAACCCGTAGACCCCGAGGAACGCGTCCCGGCCCCGGTCGTCCCAGTCCGCGAGGGCCTGGAGGATGTGCTGCCGGGTCACTGCCGAGAAGGTTGCCACGGCACGAGCCTAGACCGCCCCGCGGGACCCCTCGGACGACGAGCGCGTGACCTTCCGCACGCGCTCGTGCCGGGCCCTGGACGCCCGTGGATCAGGGGACGGTGTACCCCGCGGCGCGGAACATCTCGTACCACTCGGCACGGGTGAGCGGGACCTCCGAACCGAGCGCGGCGCCGGCGACCCGGTCGGGGCTCGTCGTGCCGAGCACGACCTGCATCCGCGCCGGGTGGCGCGTGATCCACGCGGTCGCGATCGCGATGGGCGGCACGTCGTACCGGGCGGCGAGGCGGTCGATCACGGCGTTGAGCTCGGGGTACTTCTCGGATCCCAGGAACACGCCCGTGAAGAACCCCGCCTGGAACGGGGACCACGCCTGGACGGCGATGTCGTGCAGGCGGCAGTAGTCGAGGGTCCCGCTGTCACGGCTGACGGACTGGTCGAGGGCCTGCATGTTCGCCGCGACGCCCTGCGCGACGAGCGGGGCGTGCGTGACGGAGAGCTGGAGCTGGTTCGCGACGATCGGCTGCTCGACGTAACGGCGCAGCAGCTCGATCTGGCCCGGTGTGTGGTTCGAGACCCCGAACGCCCGCACCTTGCCCGCGGCGTGCAGGTCGGAGAACGCGCGCGCGACCTCCTCGGGCTCGACGAGGGCGTCGGGGCGGTGCAGCAGCAGGATGTCGAGGTAGTCGGTGCGCAGGGCCTCGAGCGAGCCCTCGACGGACGCGACGAGGTGCTCGTACGAGAAGTCGAAGTACGGGCCCTCGGGCACGATGCCGGCCTTGGACTGGATGACCCACTCCGCACGCTCGGCGGGGGAGAGGTCGAGCGCCTCGGCGAAGCGACGCTCGCAGCCGTGGAGCTCGGAGCCGTACACGTCGGCGTGGTCGAGGAACGTGATGCCGGCGTCCCGTGCGGTGCGCACGAGGGTGCGGACCTCGTCGTCGGTCTTGTCCTGGATGCGCATGAGGCCGAGCACGACGTTCGGGACGACGATGTCGGTGCCGGTCAGGGTGAAGGTCTTCATCGGTGGAGCTCCTTCGTGGGGTGGGCGGGTCGGGTGCACGACCTCGGTGTCCGGGATCCGAGAGTGCGCCGCTGCAGAGGGGTCGTTCCCACGGGTCGGGGGTAGGAAGGGCGTCGTCCGCCCGCGGGCGGGGTGCCGGACGACCCGAGCGAGGCCGGTCGGCCGCGACGGCTCGAGCCTAGGAAGCGATAACCTAGAAGTCCAACAACTAGTGTTTGTCAAATAGAGAACTGTGAGTGGTCAATGGATCTTCGTCAGATGGAGTACCTCGTCGCGCTCGCGGACGAACGCCAGTTCACCCGCGCCGCCCAGCTCGTCGGAGTCTCGCAGTCGGGGCTCTCCGCCGCGGTCCGCAGCCTGGAGGAGGAGCTCGGCGCGAGCCTGTTCACGCGCACGACGCGGCGCGTCGAGCCCACCGAGGCCGGTCTCGCGCTGCTCCCGTACGCACGCTCCATGCTCGCGCAGGCTGCCGCCGCCCGCGACGCGGTCGTCCGGGCCACGCGCGCGCTGTCCGGCTCGCTGCGCGTCGGCTCGGAGCAGTGCCTCGGCGTCCTCGACGTGACCGCCCTGCTCGAGCGCTTCCACCGCCGCTACCCGCAGGTGGAGATCCACTTCGCGCAGGCGGGCTCGCACGACCTCCTCGCGCGCGTCCGCGAGGGCGACCTCGACGTCGCGTTCGTCGCGACCACCGAGCACCTGGGGCCGCTGTCCCAGACGGTCCTGGGCAGCGAGCCGCTCGTGCTCGTGTGCGCGCCCGAGCACCCGCTCGCCGGGAGGGGCCGGGTCGAGTGGTCCGACCTCTCGGGCCAGGAGTTCGTCGACTTCGACCCCTCGTGGGGCGCGCGGCCGGTCAACGACGCGACGTGCGCCGCGCACGGCGTCCACCGGCGCGTGCGGTGCTCGGTCAATGACGTGCACACGCTCCTCGAGCTCGTCGACCGGGGGCTCGGCATCGCGCTCGTGCCGCGCCACGTCGCGGGCAAGCCGGAGGCCGAGCGCCTCGTCACGCTCGCGCTGCCGGAGGGCGGTGCGCCGAGCTGGGTCGTCTCCGTCGTCACGGGGCGCTGGGACCGCGGCGCCTCGGCCGCGCCGCAGCTCCTGGAGCTCCTCGCGGACGCCCCCGCGTGCCGCGGCGTCGACGTCTCCCGGCCCGACGCGGCCGCGCTGCGCGCGGGCGTCGAAGCGCCGAGCCCTGCCGTCGAGGTGCCGAGCCCTGCCGTCGAGGCCGTGGCGGAGGCCCGGTGACCGCCCCCGCGGGCACCGACGCACCGCTCTTCCCGCTGCGCAGCGTCGTCCTCGGCGCGTTCCTGCCCACGCTCGTCCTCGAGATCGGCGTGGGGGCCATGCTGCCGGTCGTCGCCGTCACGGCCACGGGACGGGGCGCGAGCCTCACGGTCGCCGGGCTCGTGGCCGCGCTCGTGCCGATCGGCAAGATCCTCTTCGACCTTCCCGCCGGGGCGCTCGCCCAGCGCCTCGGCGACCGTGCGGCCATGCTGCTCTCCGGGGGCGTCGCGGCGTTCGCCTTCGCGACGATCGCGCTCACCCCCAGCCTGTGGGGCCTCGCGGCGGGGGTCCTCGCGCTCGGTGCGTCGACCGCGGTCTTCAACCTCGCCCGCCAGGCGTACCTCACCGAGATCACGCCCCCGCTGCGCCGGGCCCGCGTCCTGTCGACGCTCGCGGGCGTGCACCGGATCGGGCTGTTCCTCGGCCCGTTCGCGGGCGCGGCGGTCATCGCCGCGACCGACGTGCGCGGCGCCTACTGGCTCGGGACGGGCGCCGCCCTCACCGCGGTGGTGGTGCTCGCCGTCGTGCGGCCGGACCCCGCGGAGGCCGGGCGTGCTCGACTGCGCGGCGCGCGGGCCGTGCCGCGGGTCGGCATCGCCCGCGTGGCGCGCGACCACCGCCACCTGTTCGCGACGCTCGGCGTGGCGATCCTCCTGGTGAGCGCGGTCCGTGGGGCCCGGCAGACCGTCATCCCCCTGTGGGGCGAGCACCTGGGGCTCGACGCCGAGGTGACGTCGCTGATCTTCGGCGTCTCCGGTGCGCTCGACATGCTGCTCTTCTACCCGGCGGGCAAGGTCATGGACCGGTTCGGGCGCCTGTGGGTCGCCGTGCCGTCCATGCTCACGATGGCCGTCGGTCTCGCGGTGCTGCCGCTCGCGCACACCGCCCCCGCGCTCGCGGTCGTCGCGGCCGTGCTCGGGGTCGGGAACGGCATGGGCTCGGGCATCGTCATGACGCTCGGCGCCGACGTCGCGCCCGCGGACGTGCGCCCGACCTTCCTCAGCGTGTGGCGCCTGTTCCAGGACACCGGTGACGCCCTCGGCCCGCTCGTGCTGTCGGCCGGTGCGGCGCTGGGGTCGCTCGCCGCGGGCGTCTGGGCGACGGCGGCGCTCGGCGCCGGCTCCGCGGCCGCGCTCGCACGGTGGGTACCGCGCCACTCGCCGCTCGCGAACCTCGTCCGACGTCGCTAGTCCGGGCCGCCCTCGGGCGCGGTGGGGCCCCGGGCCGGGCCGCGCGACGGCCCGGCTCAGACGAGCGTGAGGACGCCCAGCACCCCGACGGCGATGGCGAGCACGAGCGAGACGGCGATGAGCACGACGTGCACGGTGAGGAAGCGCGTCGCGCGGCCGTCGGCGTCGCGCGAGCGGGGGTCCTTGGCGATGCGCTGGAGGAAGCGCGGCCAGATGAGCAGGTTCCAGGCGGCCGTGACGAGCAGGACCACGGACCAGACGACGGGGATCTCCACGTCCCGAGCATGCCAGGAGGCGTCGGGTGCCTCGGCCGGGGCGGCCGCGGGCAGCGTGTGGGATCCAGCACATCGACGCAGGCGTGAGGTGAGGCTAACCTCTCTCGTGGTCGACGCGCTCGCGGGGCCGCCGTTCCGCCCGGGGAGCCGGGCGTCGCAGAGGAGCCGCCGGTGTCCGTCAAGACCGTCAAGCCCCAGGACGCGCACGTCGTCACGCTGAGCGTCGTCGGGCGCGAGCGGGTCAGTCCGAACGTCGTGCGGGTCACGCTCGGGGGAGACGAGCTGGACCTCTTCACCCCGCTGGGGTTCGACCAGTGGTTCCGGCTCTTCCTCCCGCGCGAGGACCAGGACGCGCTGCGGCTGCCGACCCGCGCGTCGGGCCTCTGGTACGTCCAGTACCTCGCCACGCCGAAGGCGCGCCGCCCGTGGGTGCGGAACTACACCGTGCGCGCCGTGCGCCCGGGCCTGCGCGAGCTGGACGTGGACTTCGTCGTGCACGGCGACGCGGGGCCCGCGTCCTCGTTCGCGCTGTCCGCCGAGCCGGGGGACCGCGTGGGCCTGCTCGACCAGGGGATCGGCTACCACCCGCGCGTCCCGCACGACTGGACGCTCCTCGTCGCCGACGAGACCGGGCTGCCCGCGGTCGCGGGGATCTGCGAGTCCCTGCCCGACGACGCGCGCGGCCTCGCGGTGGTCGAGGTCCCCGAGGCGGCGGACGCGCAGGAGTTCCGCGTGCCCGCGGGCGTCGAGCTACGCTGGCTGGCGCGCGACGGCGCACGGCCCGCGCGCGGCGGCGACCACGACCTGCTGCCGGGTCGCCTCGCGCTCGACGCCGTACGGTCGGCCGACCTGCCCGCCGGTCCCGGCTACGCGTACGCGGTCGGGGAGTCGGCGCTCGCCACGGGCGTGCGCCGCCACCTGGTCAACGACCGGGGCGTGCCGAAGGCGCACGTCGACTTCGTCGGGTACTGGCGCCACGGGCACGCGGCGTCCGCCTGACGCGCCCCGCGCGCGTCGTCGGGCGCGGGGCGTCGTGCGGCGGGTCGTCGTGCAGCAGGGGAGGGTCGGTCAGACCCGGCGGAGCTGGCGGAACATCGGGCAGTCGAACGGGTCGCGCGCCGAGAGCCCGACGCGGTTGAGGTACCGGACGACGATCGCGTAGGACTGCACGAGGCTCGTCTCCGTGTACGGCAGGCCGAGGTGCGCGCAGTGCTCGCGCACGATCTCGCGGGCCCGCGCGAGGTGCGGGCGCGGCATGCTCGGGAACAGGTGGTGCTCGATCTGGAAGTTGAGCCCGCCCATGAGGATGTTCATCCACCACCCGCCGCGGATGTTCCGCGAGGTGAGGACCTGCTTGGACAGGAAGTCGATCTTGCTGTCGGCGGGGATGATCGCCATGCCCTTGTGGTTGGGGGCGAACGACGCCCCCATGTAGACGCCGAAGACGGCGAGCTGGACGCCCAGGAAGGCGGCTGCGAGGCCGAGCGGCAGGAACCAGACGACCGCCCCGACGTAGAGCGACAGGCGCAGCGTGATGGTGACGATCTCGATGACGCGCGTGCGGACGTCGCCGCGCGCGCGGCCGCCGGCGAGGAGCGAGCGGAACGCCTGCACGTGCAGGTTCACGCCCTCGAGCGTGAGGAGCGGGAAGAACAGCCAGCCCTGGTAGCGGTTGATGACCGCCCGGAAGCCCTTCGCGACCTCCGCGTCCTCCTCGAGGAACACGACGACGTCGGGCGCGATGTCCGGGTCCTTGCCGCGGCGGTTCGGGTTCGCGTGGTGGCGCGTGTGCTTGTTCATCCACCACGAGTGGCTGATGCCGACGACGCCGTTGGCCAGCACCTTCCCGAGGCGGTCGTTCGCCGGGCCGGACGCGAAGACCTGGCGGTGCGACGCCTCGTGCGCGACGAACGCGAACTGGGTGAGGATCAGGCCGAGCGCCCCGGCGACGAGGAGCTGGAACCACGAGTCGCCCAGGAGGACGAACCCGGCGACAGCGCCGCCGAGCGCGAGCGTGAGGACCCCGAGGGTCCACAGGTAGTAGGCGTGCGTGCGGTGGAGCAGGCCCGCGTCGCGCACCGTGCGCGACAGTGCGCTGTAGGTGCTGGTGACGGCACCGGGCTCGTCGGTCCGAGGGCGGGTGGCCCGGAAGCCCGGGCGCACTGCGGCAGAGGTCATGTGTCCTCGCAGGGGTGTCGGTGTCGACTTCCCAGCCGCGGAGGTGAGCAGGTGCTCGTCGTGCAGATGACCCCACCCTACGGGACCGTAGGTTGCGCGCGCGAGGGGGCCGGGTGAAGGAGTCGCGAAGGAGCGACACCTCCTCCGGAGGGGTCAGGCGGCGAACCGGAAGGTCTGGCGGTACTCCGTCGGCGTGATCCCGACCGCCCGCCGGAAGTGGTGGCGCAGGAGCGCGGCCGACCCGAAACCGCTGCGGCGCGCGACCTCCTCCAGGTCCAGCGAGGACTCCTCGAGCAACGACTGCGCGTGCGCGACGCGTTGCGACGTCAGCCACGCGAGCGGGGTCGTGCCGGTCTGCGCGACGAACGCGCGCGCGAAGGTGCGCTCGGAGGTGTGGGCCCGGCGGGCGAGGTCGCGCACGGTGAGCGGCTCGTCGAGGTGGTCGGTCATCCACTCCAGCAGCTCCCCGAACGAGTCCTCCTCGCACTCGGGCACCGGGCGCTCGATGAACTGGCGCTGCCCGCCGTCGCGCTGGGGCGGCACGACCATGCGCCGGGCGATGGTGTTCGCCACCCGAGCCCCGAGCTCGCGGCGCACGAGGTGCAGGCACGCGTCGATGCCCGCCGCCGTTCCGGCGCTCGTGATGAGGTTGCCGTCGTCGACGAAGAGCACGTCGGGGTCGATGTCGAGGCTCGGGTAACGACGGCGCAGCTCGTCGGCGTGCATCCAGTGCGTCGTCACCCGCCGTCCCTCGATGACGCCCGCGGCCGCGAGCACGAACACGCCCGAGCACACGCTGAGCAGCAGGGCGCCGCGGTCGGACGCGCGGCGGACGGCGTCGAGCACCGCGGGCGGGTAGTCGGTCCCGATGCGGATCGCCGGCACGACGACCAGGTCCGCGTCGTCCGTCGCGGAGAGGTCGTGGTCGGGCACGACGTGCGCGCCCACCGACGTGCGGACGGCACGGCCCGCGACCGGGCCGCACACGCGGAAGTCGAACGACGGGACGCCGTCGTCGCTGCGGTCTAGGCCGAAGACCTCGCACACGACGCCGAACTCGAACGGGGCCAGGCCGTCGCACACGACGGCCGCGACGGATCGCACCATGCTCGGCACGCTACGCCGCTGGCAGGATCTTGTCGAGAGGTGTCAGTGCTGCCACTCGTGGCGCGGGTCGTGCGCCGCGAGGGTGGAGCCATGGACATCTTCTGGGGTGTGGTGGCTCTTCTCCTCGTCGTCGGCCCGACGGTCGCGGCCCTCGCGGTCCGCCGCGAGGACCCGGCCCGTCCGTGGTTCCCCGCCGGGTCCGACGGCGCGTGGCCCGACGGCGCCGCGTGGGACGCGCGCGGGGACCGGTCGGTGCACGGCGAGCGCTGGGACCGCGACGCGCAGCGGCTGGACGCCGACCTGCGCGCCGCGGCGTCGCGACCGGCCGAGCCGGCCGCCGTCGTCGACCCGCACGAGGTCGCGGCCGAGCTCGTGCTGCGGCGCGTCGTGCCGAACCCGGCCGTGCGCGACGGCGTGCGCGCCGCTCCTGCCGTGCCGGGCGGGCGCCCCGGGGCGAACGTGCCCGCCGCGCCGCGGCGGCCGGGGACCCGGGGCACGCCGCTCGCGCGCTGAGCCCTCGCGTGCGGAACTGCCCGGCCACGCGCCGCTCGACCGCGTGCGGCGTCTCCGGACGCACGAACGGCCCGGACCTCGTGGAGGTCCGGGCCGTTCGCGGGGGAGCGGTGTCGCTCGGGTCAGGCGCGCGAGCCGACCGCGTCGACGTCCGCGTCGCCCGTGAGCTGGTCGAGGCCCTCGAGCTCGTGCGCCTCCCACGGCGCGTGGCCGAGGCTCGGGATCATCGTCGCGAGCTCCGGGCGCCACTTGGTGAAGCGGGCGGGGAAGCAGCGCTCGAGCAGGTCGATCATCGCCGGGACGGCCGTCGAGGCGCCCGGCGAGGCGCCGAGCAGGCCGGCGATCGAGCCGTCGGCCGCCGCGATGACCTCGGTGCCGAACTCGAGGACGCCCTTGCCGTCCTTGTCCTTCTTGATCACCTGGACGCGCTGGCCCGCGGTGATGGTCTCCCAGTGCTTGGGGTGCGCGGTGGGCATGAAGCCCTGGAGCGCGGTGAACTTGGTCTCCGGGCTCGCGAGGAGCTGGCCCACCAGGTACTGGGTGAGGTCGAGGTTCTTCAGGCCCGCGCCCACCATCGAGCCGAGGTTGTGCAGGCGCAGCGAGGTGAACAGCCCGAGGTACTTGCCCTTCTTGAGGTACTTGGGGCTGAACCCGGCGTAGGGGCCGAACATCAGGTACGTCTTGCCGTCGACGACGCGCGTGTCCAGGTGCGGGACCGACATGGGCGGCGAGCCGACGTCGGCCTTGCCGTAGACCTTCGCCTGGTGCTGGGCGACGAGCTCCGGGTCGTCCGTGCGGAGGAACTCGCCGCTGATCGGGAAGCCGCCGTAGCCCTTCGCCTCCGGGATGCCGGCCGCCTGGAGCAGCGGCAGCGCGCCGCCGCCGGCGCCGACGAACACGAACCGGGCCTCGACGGTCGAGCGGCGCTTCGGGGCGTTCCACGAGCGGTCCTTGACCGTCAGGCGCCAGCGGCCGTCCTTCGTCTTCCTGAGGTTCTTCACCTCGTGCTCGAGGTAGAGCTGCGTGCCCTCCGAGACGAGGTAGTCGACGAGCTGCTCGGTGAGGGCGCCGAAGTCGACGTCCGTCCCGCTCGTCGCGCGCGTCGCCGCGACCGGCTCGTCGCCGTCGCGCTCGGCGACCAGGAGCGGAGCCCACTCGGCGATGACCGCCGGGTCGTCCGTGAACTCGAGCTCGCTGAACAGCGGGTGGCGGCGCAGCGTCTCGAAGCGGCGACGCAGGTAGTCGACGTTCTCCGCGCCGCGCACGAACGTCATGTGGGGGGTGCGGGAGATGAAGCTCGCGGGCTGCGGCAGCGCGCCCGTCGTGAGCAGGTGGTGCCAGAACTCGCGCGACACCTCGAACTGCTCGTTGATCTTCACCGCCTTGGTGATGTCGATCGAGCCGTCCGGCTTCTCCGGCGTGTAGTTCAGCTCGCACAGGGCGGCGTGACCCGTCCCGGCGTTGTTCCACGGGTTCGACGACTCCTGCGCCACGGCGTCCAGGCGCTCGTAGATGCGCACCGTCCAGGTGGGCTCCAAGACCTTCAGGAGTGCCCCGAGCGTGGCGCTCATGATGCCACCGCCGATGAGGGCTACGTCGATCTGGTCTGCGCTGCTTGCGGGGTTGCTCGCTCGACTCGACACATGTCGATCCTACGCTTGTGAAAGAGTGCACTAACTGTGCGGTGCGTCACGGGCGTGCGTCACACTTTCGCGGGACCTCGGTCCTGAGCCGGGCAGGTCGGACGTCGCGTACCGCGCGATCCGTCCGCGTTCGCCCGGGTCGCACCGCGATCTCGCGAGGGAGAGCACGGGTCCCGAGCCGTCCTCCCGCGAGGTAGAGCCGTGGTCTCGCGAGGTGGAGCCGTGGTCCGCGTGCACGAGCCGACCACGCCTCTACCTGGGTGGCCCAGGGCTCTACCTCGGCCGACCGGGGCTCTACCTCGCGGGGGTGGGGTTCTCCGGCGGCGGGGAGTACGGGGACGGCCAGGGGCCGATCTCGGGGAGGCTCACGGGCTCGCCCGCGAGGCGGGCGGTGGGCTCGGTGCCGGGGGCGCGGCCCGCGAGCCAGGCGGCGACGTCGGTGAGGCCGCCGTGGACGACGACGGCGCAGCGGCCGCGCGCGGACGTGGGCGCGGCTGCGGCCACGGGCGTGGGCTCTGCTTCGGACGCGGGCTCAGGTCCGGCAGCCATGCGGAGGCCGCCCGGTCCGACGCGAAGAGCGCCCGGTCCCACGTGGACGCCGCCGGCGCCCACGACGAGGCCTCCTGGTGCCCCGTCGAGCTCGACCACGACGTCGTCCGCGAGCCGGACCCCGAGGAAGTCGAGGAGGTGCAGCCCGAGCGCGGGAGGCCAGGAGTCGAGGCCGACGCCGGCGTCGAGGTCGACCGCGTGGATCCGCACCTCGCGCCACCAGGCCACGAGCGCGTCCGTGACCGTGCCGTCGCGGTACGTCACCGGCGCGGACCACCCGGCGGACCCGGCGGCGGGCCACGCGGCGTCGAGGCGGTCGGCCAGCGCGTCGAGCGCCGCGACGTGCTGCGCGACCGAGCGCAGCGCGCCCGTCCGGATGCCGTCCTCGCGCCCGGCCGCGCCGCCGTCGTACACCTCGACGAGCTCGCCGCGCGCGGCGCGCTCGGCCTGCCGTGCCATGGCCTCGCCGATGGCGGTGACGTGCGCGAGCACGTGGCTGCGCGACCACCCGGGCAGTGCCGACGGCGCGTCGAGCCCGGCGGCGTCGAGCCCGCGCGCCGCGTCGGTCACCGCGTCGAGGGCGGCGCGCGCGTCGCGCCGGACCTCCTCGACGTCGGGCGGGGTGAGGGCAGGGGCGTCGGTCAGGGCCACAGCAGCTCCTTCGTCCAGGTGGTCGGCGCGCCGGACGCCGCGGTGTAGCGCAGGCGGGTCTGGCCCGCGCCCGACGACGCCCAGAACTCCACGCTCGTCGGCTCGAGCGCGTACGCGGTCCAGGCGTCGAGGACGAGCCCGGACTCCGCCCGCACGCGGTCGAGGGCGGCGTCCCACGCCTCGCGGTAGGCGGCGCGGGACGCGAGCGGGGCGCTCTGCGACCCGGCGAGGGCGGTCGCGCGGGAGAAGTCGGACCGGTCCAGGAAGTCGGCGGCGGACGTCTCGGCGTCCAGCGGCACGACGGGCCCCCGCACGCGGACCTGCCGACCGTGCTCGCGCCAGAAGAACGTCAGGGCGGCGTTCGGGTTCTGCGCGAGCGCGACGCCCTTGGGGGAGTCGGCGCGCGTCGCGAAGACCCACCCGTCGCCGTCGACGTCCTTGAGGATGAGCGTCCGCGCGTCCACGCGGCCGCTCGCGTCGGCGGTCGAGAGGGTGGCGGCGTGCGGTGCGGGCAGCCCGGCGTCGATCGCGTCGTCGAGCCAGCGGACGAAGAGCGTGCCCGGGTCGTCGGGTGCGGCGTCGACGTCGAGACCGGGGAGGTCGGGGCCGAAGACGGGCAGGGCGCGCAGGCGCTCGCGCAGGGACGGGCGGTCGGCGTCGGTCATGCGTCCTCCGAGGTGGTCGGGAGCGGGTCGAGCAGGGCGACGAAGCCCCGCGCGGCGGCGGACATCGCGTCCGGGTCGTCGAGGGCGCGCGCGAGGACGTACCCGCCCTGCACGACGGCGACGGCGGCGTGCGCGCGGTCGCGCGCCGCGTCGTCGGGCAGCCCGCCCTCGACGAGGACGGCGGCGGCCAGGTCGACGAGCCCGCGGAAGTAGGCGCGCACCTCAGCGGCGAGCGCGGCGTCGTCCATGACGGCCTGGTCGCTCACGAGGCGCCCGACCTTGCAGCCGGCGAGCGCGGGCCGCGGGCGTTCGAGATAGCGGACGAGGCGCTCGACGGCGGAGCCCTGCGCGCCGAGGTCGCGGCGCGCGGCGTCGAGGCCCGCGGTCGTCGTGGCGTGCACGGCCGCGGCGGCGAGGTCGTGCTTCGTGGGGAAGTGGTGGTAGAGGCTGCCCTGCCCGACGCCGCTCGCGGCGAGGACCTGGCGCGGGCTCGTCGCGCCGACGCCCTGGGCCCAGAAGAGCTCCTGCGCGGCGGCGACGAGGCGGTCCCGGTTCGAGCCGGGCGCCTCCGCGCGTGGCGTGTCGGACGGCATGGTCCGAGCCTAGCGGGCGACCATACCTACCGCTAGGTATGTCGCGGACGAGTCTCCGGGCCGACGGGGTGCGACCTGCGCCTGGGGGAGAGCGACGGTCTCGCCCCACCGGTCTTGTGGACCGTCACCAACGCGTCGTCGGGCTCCCCGGTCGGCGGAACGCGACGCTGGAGAGACCGTGCACGCGCGCGCGCGGCGCGCGTCGCCACGATCGACCCATGGACCACGACCTCGCCGCGTTGCTCGACGACCTCGTCTCCGCCACGACGCGCGAGGAGGCGCCCTCCGCGGACAGCCTCCTCGCCGTCCTCGCGACCGACGACGACGACCTCCTGGACGTCGTCGCCGCGGCGGCCCGGGTCCGACGCCGGTGGTTCGGCCGGCGCGTGAAGCTCGCCTACCTCGTCAACCTCAAGTCCGGGCTGTGCCCCGAGGACTGCACCTACTGCTCCCAGCGGCTCGGGTCCGCGGCGGAGATCCTGCGGTACACGTGGCTCCGGGCGCCCGAGGCGCTCGGTGCGGCGCGCGCGGGCATCGACGCCGGGGCGTCGCGCGTGTGCCTCGTGGCGAGCGGGCGCGGCCCCACGGAGCGCGACGTGACCCGCGTCTGCGGGGTCGTCTCCCAGATCGTCGAGGAGCACCCCGGCGTCGAGGTCTGCGCGTGCCTCGGGCTGCTGTCCGACGGCCAGGCCGAGCGCCTGCGCGACGCGGGCGCCTCCGCCTACAACCACAACCTCAACGCGTCGGAGGACGCCTACCCCGAGATCTGCACGACCCACGACTACGCGGACCGCGTCGCGACCGTCCGGCGCGTCCAGGGCGCCGGGCTGTCGGCCTGCTCGGGGCTCATCGCGGGGGCGGGGGAGACCCCCGAGCAGCTGGTCGACGTGCTCCTGGAGCTGTGGGCGCTCGACCCGGACTCCGTCCCGGTCAACTTCCTCGTGCCCTTCGAGGGGACGCCGCTCGCCGGCCGGCACGAGCTCACGCCGCAACGGTGCCTGCGGATCCTCGCCGCCGCGCGGTTCGCGCTGCCCCGGGCCGAGCTGCGCCTGGGCGCCGGGCGGGAGCTCCACCTGCGAGCCCTCCAGCCGCTCGCCCTGCACGTCGCCAGCTCGCTGTTCCTCGGCGACTACCTCACGGCGGAGGGGCAGGACGCCGCCGCGGACCTCGCGATGATCGCGGACGCCGGCCTCGAGGTCGAGGAGGTGCCCGGACCCGCCGGGCGGACGGCGCCGTCGCGCGTCGTGCCGCGCCGCCGCGGGGCGGGGACGGACGTCGCTCCCAACGCCTGATCGCCGCGACCGTCGTAGCGTGAGGGCGTGACGGTGCAGCAGCGGGTGCTGGTGGTCGCGGTCCTCGCGTCGTTCGTGTCGTTCCTGGACGGCTCGGTGGTCAACGTCGCGCTGCCCGCGATCTCCGCCGAGCTCACCACCGGGCCGGTCACCGGTCTCGCGCTGCAGCAGTGGGTCGTCGACGCGTACATGATCACGCTCGGCGCGCTCATCCTCCTGGCCGGGTCGCTGTCGGACGTCCACGGGCGCCGCCGCATCATGGCGATCGGGCTCGTCGGGTTCGCCGTGACGTCGGTCGCGTGCGCGCTCGCGCCCGACGGCCTCGTCCTCGTCGTCGCGCGCGGCCTCCAGGGCGTCGCGGGCGCCCTGCTCGTGCCCAGCTCGCTCGCCATGATCATCTCCACGTTCGACGGCGAGCGGCAGGCCCGCGCGATCGGCTCCTGGACCGCGTGGACCAGCACCGCGTCGCTCGTCGGGCCGCTGCTCGGCGGCATCCTCATCGACGCGATCTCGTGGCGCTGGGTCTTCTGGATCAACGTGCTCCCCGTCGCCGTCACGCTCTGGCTGCTGCGCGGCGTGCCCCGGTCCGCGGCGGAGGAGCCGGGCGCCGCGGCGGGCCCGGGTGGGCGACGGCGCATCGACACGCTCGGGGCGACGCTCGCCGCCGTCGGGCTCGCGGGCACGGTGTTCGCGCTCATCGAGCAGGGCCGCTTCGGGTGGGCGAGCCCCGTGGTGTGGGGGCCGTTCGCCGTGGGGGTCGTGTGCCTCGCCGCGTTCGTGGGGTGGGAGCGCCGCGCCCCGGACCCGATGCTGCCGCCGCGCCTGTTCCGGGTGCGCAACTTCGCGTGGGGCAACCTCGCGACCGCGGCGATCTACGGCGCGCTGTACTTCGGCGGGTTCGTCGTCACGCTCTTCCTCCAGCAGGTCGGCGGGTACAGCGCGACCGCCGCCGGTCTCGCCCAGCTCCCCGTCACGCTCGTGCTCCTCGCCCTGTCGACGCGGTTCGGGGCGCTCGCGGGCCGCTACGGCCCGCGCCTGTTCATGACGCTCGGCCCGATCGTCGGTGGGGCCGGCTACCTGCTCCTGCTCACGACGACCGACGACGCCGTCTACGTCACCCAGGTCCTGCCGGGCCTCGTGCTCTTCGGCCTGGGCCTCGCGATGACGGTCGCGCCGCTGACGTCGGCGATCCTCGGCTCGATCCCCGCGGCCGACGCCGGCATCGGCTCCGCGGTGAACAACGCGGTGTCGCGCGTCGCGGGGCTCGTCGTCATCGCGTTCGCGGGGGTGATCGTCGGCGGCGTGCTCGACCTCGACGGCTTCCACCGCTCGCTCCTCGTCACGGCGGCCCTGCTCGTCCTCGGCGGCGTGCTCAGCTGGGTCGGCATCCGCAACGACCGTGTGCGCGCCGCCGACGCCGGAGAGGCCCAGAGCGGCTGAGGCGGAGTGCCGGCTCGAGGTCCCGCGCCCGCCGTGCCGACGGCTAGCGCACCGTCTGCAGGTCGTGGGTCGAGGTGTTGAGGCGGCGTGCGCCGTCGGGCACGTCCGGCGGGAACGCGACGACGATGTCCTCGATCCGGACGCCGAAGCGGCCGGGCAGGTACACGCCCGGCTCGACGGAGAAGCACATGCCGGGCTCGATCGGGCGGTCCTCGCCCTCCACCATGTACGGCGGCTCGTGCGTCGTCGTGCCGATGCCGTGGCCGGTGCGGTGCACGAACTGCTCGCCGTAGCCCGCGTCGACGATGACGGCGCGCGCGGCGCGGTCGACGTCCTGGCACGTCGCGCCCGGGCGCACCGCGTCGACCCCGGCCTGCTGCGCGCGCCGGACGACGTCGTAGACCTCGCGCTGCTGGTCCGCGAGGGCGTCGTCCGTGCCGCCCGCGACGAGCACCGTCCGTGAGGTGTCCGACCCGTACCCGTCGCGCAGCCCGCCGAAGTCGAGCACGACGAGGTCGCCGGGCTCGATGACGCGGTCGCCCGCGTCGTGGTGGGGGTCGGCGCCGTTCGGGCCGGAGCACACGAGCGTGAAGTCGACCTGCTCGTGCCCGTGCTCGCGCAGGAACCGGTCGAGGTCGGCCGCGACGTCCCGCTCGCGCCGGCCCGCGAACGCGACGCCCAGGACGTCCGCGAACGCGGCGTCGGCGGCCGCGCCCGCCGCGGCCAGGCGCTCCACCTCCGCGGCGTCCTTGACGGCCCGCAGCGTCGGGACGGCGTCGGAGAACGCGGTGAGGCGGGCGCCGGGCAGCGCGCGCTGGAGCCCGAGCACGTGCAGCGCCCACGTGGCGTCCGAGACGGCGTAGGTGCCGTCCGCGGCGAGGAGTCGCGCCGCGGCGTCGTGCTCGTCGTCGCCGTCGCGCCACGTCACGACGTCGAGGCCCTCCGCGCCGGGGGCGGAGGCCAGGTCGCCCCGCTCGAGCAGCGGCACGACGACGGACGCGCCGCCGGTCGTCCCGGTCCCCTCGGCAGGGATCGTGAGCAGCGTCAGCCGCTCCGTCTCCGGCGGCGCGTACCCGGTGAAGTACGCGAGGTCGGGGCCGGGCGAGACGAGCAGCCCCGTGAGACCGGCCCCGCGCGCGTGCGCGGCGGCGCGCTCGCGACGCGCGGCGTAGACCTCGGGACCGAACGCGGCCCCCGGACGTGCGGCATCGGTGCTCGACATGAGCCCAGCGTGGCACCGCTCGCCGCCGAGATCGACCCGAGCGGCCCGACGTCGGTCCTCCGCGGGTCCGCTCGGGCGGCCGGGTCGGGTCCTGGAGTGGCAGGCTGCTCGCATGACCGACGTGCGCAACCTCCTCGCCGCCCTCGACACGTTCGACGGGCACTGGCAGCCGCACCGCGTGGCGAGCCTCAACGACGCCGACGTCAAGGTGGTGAAGGTGCTGGGCGAGTTCGTCTGGCACACGCACCCCGAGACCGACGAGCTGTTCCTCGTCCTCGACGGCGAGCTGACGATCGACCTGCGCGACAGCGGCGTCGAGCGCGCGGTCGTGCTGGGCCCGCACGACCTGTTCGTGGTGCCGCGGGGCGTCGAGCACCGGCCGCGTGCCGCCGTCGAGACCTCCGCGGTGCTCGTCGAGCGGCAGGGGACGGTCAACACGGGCGACGCGGGCGGCGACCTGACGTCGCCGCTGCGGGAGCTGCCGGGCGAGCCGCCGACCGCCTGACGGTCGGAGCCCGACCGGCCCGGACGTGCCGGACCGGCCGGCCGCGGGTCGATCGGGCGCCGCCCGGGCCGGTCTCGGAGGGTCAGACCCGCACGACGACCTTGCCGCGCACGTGCCCGGACTGGCTCGCGCGGTGCGCGTCGGCGGCGTCGGCGAGGTCGAAGACCTCGGCGACCTCCGGGCGCAGCAGGCCCTCGTCGCCGAGCCGCGCGAGCTCGGTGAGGTCGGCTGCGTCGGGGCGCACCCACACGTAGTGCCCGCCCAGCTCGTCGCGGGCCCGTGCGTCCGTGATCGAGGCGACCGTACCGCCGTCGCGCAGCACCTGCGGGACCGAGTCGAGCGCGTCGCCGCCCACGTAGTCGAGGACCACGTCCACGCCCTCGGGCGCGAGCGCCCGGACCCGCTCCGCGAGCCCGTCGCCGTACGTCACCGGCTCCGCGCCGAGCGACCGCAGGAAGTCGTGGTTGCGCTCCGACGCCGTCCCGAGGACGCGCGCCCCGAGCGCCTTCGCGATCTGGACGGCGAACGACCCGACGCCGCCGGCGGCGGCGTGCACGAGCACCGTCTGGCCCGCGGCGAGGCCGGTGCGCCGGATGGTCTGGTACGCCGTCAGCCCGGCGAGGGGCACGGCCGCCGCCTCCTCGAACGACCACGCCGCCGGCTTGCGCGCGAGCGTCCGGACGGGCGCCGCGACGAGCTCGGCGAACGTGCCGCCCGAGACCTCGCCGCCCACGACGTCCTTGCGCACGTACCCGTACACCTCGTCGCCGACCTGGAGCTCGGGGGTGTCCAGGCCCACGCGCTCGACGACGCCCGCCACGTCCCAGCCGGGCACGACGGGGAAGACGGCGTCCATGACCTGGTCGAGGTACCCCTCCCGGACCTTCCAGTCCACCGGGTTCACGCTCGCGGCGCGCACGCGCACGAGGACGGAGTCGGGGCCGACCTTGGGGGTCGGGAGGTCGGTCGTCTCGAGGACGTCGGGGCCGCCGTAGCGGGAGTAGGTGATGGCTCGCATACGGGCGGCAACCCCGCGGACGCCCGACGGATTCCCGCGGCGCGGTCAGCCCTCGAACGCGGTGGGGTCCATGTGGAGGACCTCCCACTGGTGCCCGTCGAGGTCGGCGAAGCTCCGCGAGTACATGAAGCCGCCCTCCTCCTGGGGGTCCTTGACCGCGGTCGCGCCGGCGGCGAACGCGGCGTCGACGAGCCGGTCGACCTCGGCGCGGGAGCCGACGCTCAGAGCGTTGATGACCTCGGTCGTGGCGGTCGCGTCGGCGATCGCCTTGTTCGTGAACCGCTGCGCGAACTCCGCGGTGAGGAGCATCACGTAGATCGTGTCGCTGAGGACGATCGAGGACGCGTTCTCGTCCGTGAACTGCTCGTTCACGGTGTACCCCAGCGCGGTGTAGAACGCCTTGGCGGCGTCGAGGTCCTGGACGGGCAGGTTGACGAAGATCTGGGTGCTCATGCGGTCCTCCGGTGTGGCGGGCGGGTCGCCCGGTGCGGGTGTCGTCGGGGTAGACGACGGCCCGCCCGGGAACTCATCGCCCGGCCGCGCGGTGGCGCGACCGGGCGCCGCCCTGCCTCGGCGCGACGTCAGACGAGCACGTCGCCGTCGCGGGCCACGACCCGGCCGCCCGCGACGACGAGCGCGCGGCGCGGGGCGCGCACGACGGCGTCGGGCACGTTCTCCGCGTCGACGAGCACCACGTCCGCGGGTGCGCCGACGACGAGGTCGTGGACGTCGCGGCCGACGAAGCGCGCGGCGTCGGACGTCGCGACGCGTGCGGCGGTGACGAGCTCCTCGTCGTACCGGAAGCGCGAGAGGCGGGCGAGCTGGGTCGTCAGCGCGAGGAGGTCGCCGGTCCCGTAGGGGGACCACAGGTCGCGGATGCCGTCCGTGCCGAGCCCGACGGCGACGCCCGCCGCGCGCAGCGCGTGCACGGGCAGGGGAGCGGCACCGATCGGCGCGACCGTGGTCATGGTGATGCCGGCCTCGCCCATCGCGGCGACGAGGTCCGCCTGGCGCGACGCCGGGACGTCGCCGACCGCGAAGCCGTGCGCCACGTTGACCTTCCCCTGGAGGCCGGCGCGCAGGGTGCGGTCGATCATGAGCTCGACCTGGAACGCGCCGAGGTCCCCGCCGTCGTGGAGGTGCACGTCGACCCCGACGCCACGCCGCTCGGCGATCGCGAACAGCCCGTCGAGCTGGCCGACGGGGTCGCGGTCGATCGACGCCGGGTCGAGGCCGCCGACGTGCTCGGCGCCCGCGGCGGCGGCCGCGTCGAGCAGGTCGAGCACCCCGGGCCGGCGCAGCACGCCGTCCTGCGGGAACGCGACGATCTCGGCGTGCACGGCGCCGTCCAGCGCGGCGAGCGCCTCGCGCACGACCTCGATGCCGCGCAGCCCCAGGCCGAGGTCGACGTCGACGTGGGTGCGGATCGCCGTCGTGCCGTGCCGCACGAACTCGCGCAGCACCGTGAGCGTCACGTCGACGCCCGGGATGCCGAGCTCGTCGCGGTGCGCGCGCTCGTGCGCGATGCGGCCCTGCGTCGTCGCCTCGCCGCCGTAGCTCACCCAGGGCCGGCCCCACCAGCTCTTGTCGACGTGCGCGTGGGCGTTGACGAGGCCCGGGAGCGCGAGCAGGCCGCGGCCGTCCACCACGCCGGCCTCCGGCACCGTGCCGGCCGCCGGGTCGTGCGGCGTCACCGCGGCGATGCGGCCGTCCGCGACGTGCAGGTCGACCGGCTCGCCGCCCCAGGGGCGGACGTCGCGCAGGACGGTGACGGTCTCGGGGGTGCGGGCGGTGGTCATGCGGCGGGTCCTTCCGGCAGCGGGACGACGACCTGGGGCCGTCCGGGGATCTGGATCTCGTACGTGTCGAGCGTGCCGAGGTCGACGACGGTCGCGCCGTCCCACGCCTCGGCCTGCGTGTACCCGCCGGCGAGCACGGCGCTCGGGCGGCCCGTCGCGGGGTCGGTCCACGTCGTCACGGTCTCGTGGCGGCGCGTGAGCGGGGCGACCTGCTCTGCGCCGGTCGCCGGGTCGAGCACCGTCACGTTCGGCCCGCCCGTGGCGTTGCCGAACGGGCCGTTGCCCACGACGACGACGCGGCCGTCGGGCGCGCGGGCGACGCCGTGCTGGTGGCTGTCCGCCACCGAGGCGACGGTCGTCGTCGTGCCGGTGGCCGGGTCGAGGCGGACCAGCACGCGGCCCTGGTAGGGCAGCAGGAGCGAGCCGTCGTCGTCGAGCACCGCGTAGTGCGGCTTCTCGAACGACGCGAGCCCGCCGTCCGTGCCGAACGGCGCGACCTCGATCCGCCGGGCCTCGAACGTTGTGGTGTCGACGACGTGCACGGAGAACGCGTCGTGGTCGACGGTGTAGACCTTGCTGCCGTCGGCGGCGACGAGCACGTCGAACGGTCGCAGCCCCACGGGCGTGCTCGCGACGACCTCGCGCGACGCGACGTCGATCGTCTCGAGCGTCGACGAGTCGCCGCGGTGGACGGCGACGTGGACGCGGGCGCCGTCGGGCGAGACGGCGATGCCCATGCCGCCGCGGCGGTACTCGCCGAACGCGACGCGCGCGGGCGCGTCCCGGTAGGGGAGGAGGTCGACCCGCTCGCGCGTCGCGAGGTCCACGACGGCGACGCCCTGGGCCGTCGAGACGTAGGCGCGCATCGTCGGGGCGTGCACGGCGACGCCCCACGGCGCGGCCCCGACCTCGATGCGGTCGACGACGGCGCTGCCCTCCCGGATCGTCGGGTCGACGATCGCGAGGCCGTCGGACTCCGCCTCGGTCGCGAGCAGGAACCGCGGGGTCTCGACGGCGGGGACGGCGTCGGGCGCGGGGGTCGTCGGGTCGTCCGCGGGCGTCGTCGCCGGAGCCTGCGGGGTGGCGGCCGGGCTCGGCGGCGCAGCGGGCTCGGCGTCGTCGCCCGCCCCGCCGGGCGTGCACGCGGCGAGGGCGGCGACGCCGAACGCCGCGGCCCACACCGCCGCGCGGCGCGGTCGACGGTCCCCGGACCGGTCGGTGCGGCGCGAGAGGGGAGGGGCAGCCATGGCCAAATGGTATACCAATCGTCCGAGCGCCCCGCGGGCGTGATGCGGCGACCGACCGAGGCCCGCGGCCGGGTCAGCCCTCGAGCGTCGCGGGCGCCTCCAGCACGACGTCGTCCGGCGACTTGTCCCGGCGCCACCCCTTCCACACGGGATGGCGCAGCTTGCCGAACGGGACGTCGTCGCCGTCGCCCTCCCCGGCGCCCGTCCACTCCGCGTAGACGACCTCCGCGACCCGCCGCGGCGACACCCAGTGCGCGTCGCGCGCGTCCTCGCGCGGCACGCCCACCGCGGGCGGCGTCGTGCGCCCGATCCGGTCGAGCTCGGCGACCAGGTCGCGTCGCTCGGCGTCCGTGAAGCCCGACCCGACCCGGCCCACGTAGACGAGGCGGCCGTCGTCGGGCACGGCGAGCAGCAGGGACCCGACGAGGTGCGTCCGCTCGCCGTGGCCCGGCCGCCACCCGACCACGACGACCTCCTGCGACTGCGCGTGCTTGAGCTTCAGCCACAGCGCCGAGCGGCGACCCGACGAGTACGTCCCGTCGCGCCGCTTCGCGACCACGCCCTCGAGCCCCAGCCGCCTCGACGTCTCCATCGCGGCCTCCAGGTCCCCGTCGAAGACCGGCGGCACGTGCACCGGGGCGACGGCGTCGCGCAGCACGTCCTCCAGCACCTCGCGCCGCTCGTCGTACGGGCGCTTCGCGAGCGACCGCCCGCCGGTCTCCAGGACGTCGAACACCATGAGGTCGACCGTGACCCGCCGTCGCGCCGCGGCGACGTCCCCCGGCTTGGCGATGTTCGCGCGCTGCTGGAGGCGCCGGAAGCTCGGCCGCCCCCGCGCGTCGAGCGCGACGATCTCCCCGTCCAGCACCACCGGCAGCGCCTCGGCCGGGACCTGCTCCGCGAGCGCCTGCAGCTCCGGGTACGTCACCGACATGTCCTTGCCCGAGCGGCTCACGAGCCGCACGCGCCCCTCGGACACGTGCGCGAGCGTCCGGAACCCGTCCCACTTCATCTCGAACGCCCACGCGTCGCCGTCGTGCAGGTCGCCCGCCGACGCGGGCGACGCGAGCATCGGTCGCCAGTCCGTCCGCGCGGGCCGTGGCTCCGGGGCGTCGTCGCGCTCCGTGCGCTGCTCGTGGTCGGGTCGGGTGGCGGGTGGGGCGCTCGCGCCGGGTCTACCATCCGCGCCTCGTTCCTCGGCGCTCCCGCCAGACCCGCCACGACCCGGCGCGAGCGCCCCACCCGCCTTCTTCGGCTCACCACGTGGCGCCATGAGGTGGATCAGCCAGTTGTCCTCGTCGCGGCCGTCGCGTCCGCCCGTGTGGATGAGCGCGAGGCGGCGGGTGCCGTGCTGCTCGCCGTGGAGCGTGACGATGACCTCCTCGCCGTCGCGCCACTTCTCGAGCTCGTACGTGCCGGCGTCCCAGATGGTCACCTCGCCGGCGCCGTACTCGCCCTTCGGGATCGTGCCCTCGAACGAGCCGTAGGCGAGCGGGTGGTCCTCGGTCTGGACGGCGAGGTGGTTCTTCTTCGGGTCGGTCGGCTCGCCGCGCGGGAGCGCCCAGCTCACGAGCACGCCGTCGTGCTCCAGCCGGAAGTCCCAGTGCAGGCGGCGGGCGTGGTGCTCCTGGATGACGAAGCTGTTGCCCGCGCTCGGCGGCGGCGCCTCGTCCGGGACGGGCTCGGGCGTGCGCCCGGCGTCGCGCATGGAGCGGTACCGGTGCAGGCGGTCGGGCCGCTCGTCGTCCGTCCCGCCGTCCGCGGCGTCGCCGCCCGACGCCGCACCCCCCTTGCGCTCGAACGTCGCCATGCGCGCGGGCGTGGGCTCGAGCGCGGAGAGGTGCCCCTGCGTGAGCGCGGCGAGCGGGTCGCCCAGGGTGCGCACGCGCTCGACGACCTCGTCGAGGTCGAGGTGGCGCAGGTCCGGGTCGTCGAGCTCCTCCCAGGTGCGGGGCGCGGCGACGGTGGGGTGCTCGCGCCCGCGCAGCGAGTAGGGCGCGATCGTCGTCTTGTTGCCGTTGTTCTGGCTCCAGTCCACGAGCACCTTGCCGCCGCGCAGCGACTTCTTCATGTCGCTCACGACGAGGTCGGGGTGCTCGGCCTCGAGGTAGCGGGCGAGCTCGTGCGCGACGGCGGAGACGGCCGCGGCGTCCTGCTTGCCGTCGAGCGCGGCGTACAGGTGGATGCCCTTGGACCCGCTCGTCACGGGCAGGGGTTCGAGGCCCATGCCCTGGAGGATCTGCCGCGCCTGGCGTGCGACCTCCGCGCACTCCGCCAGCCCGGCCCCCGGGCCGGGGTCGAGGTCGAGGACGAGGCGGTCGGGGTCGAGGTGCGCCCCGGTGCGACCGAACTGCCACTGCGGCACGTGGAGCTCGAGCGACGCCGTCTGGCCGAGCCACGTGAGGGTCGCGAGGTCGTTGACCAGCACGTAGTCGTTGGCGCTGCT
Source organism: Cellulosimicrobium sp. AB352 (assembly GCF_049538415.1). Classification (NCBI taxonomy): domain Bacteria; kingdom Bacillati; phylum Actinomycetota; class Actinomycetes; order Micrococcales; family Promicromonosporaceae; genus Cellulosimicrobium; species Cellulosimicrobium sp. AB352. The sequence goes on from NZ_JBMVFX010000003.1 coordinate 41,334, forward strand.
CTTGTGCTGGATGCGCCGCGTGCGCACCCAGGACGGGACGCCCTGGCCCGCGTTCTTCTGGAAGAACACCTGGCCGTCGACGCCGTCGGGCCACCGCTTGCGCGTCGCGGGCCGGTTGGCGCAGTGGGGGAGCATGACGTCGGCGACGGCCGCGAGGTACGCGAGGACGTCGGCCTTCGTCGTGCCGGTGGCGGGGTAGAGGACCTTGTCCAGGTTGGTGAGCCGCAGGCGGTGACCACCGACGTTCACCGTCTCGCCCGCCCGGCTGGATGTGGTGGCCATGGGCCCATCGTGGCGCGGGCCCGACGGCGTCGCCCGCCGTGGCGGGAACTTCTCGGCGTCCTCGACCGTGGACACTGGGTGGGGCTGTCCGACCGGCCGGGGAGCCCGCCCGGGGTCGATGCCGGACCGAGAGGATCACCGTGCCGCACCTGACGACCGACGACGTACCGCTCCCCGCGGAGATCGGTCCCCGCGTCCGCGAGTTCCGTCGCCTGATGATGAACTACAAGTTCGGCATCGACGAGGTGATGACGAAGATCACCGTGCTCCGCGACGAGTTCCGGCACGTGCACGACGACAACCCGATCGAGCACCTGGGCTCGCGCCTGAAGTCGCTCGAGTCGATCGTCGCGAAGGCGCGCCGCAAGGGGATCCCGCTCACCCCGGAGGGCGTGCGGGAGAACATGTTCGACGTCGCGGGCGTCCGCGTCACGTGCGCGTTCGTCTCCGACATCTACCGCGTGCGCGACCTGCTCGTGGGCCAGCGCGACCTCACGGTCCTGGAGGAGCGCGACTACATCGCGCACCCGAAGGGCAACGGCTACAAGAGCCTGCACCTCATCGTGAAGGTGCCGGTGTTCCTCTCCGACCGCGTCGAGGACGTCGTCGTCGAGATCCAGCTCCGCACGATCGCCATGGACTTCTGGGCGAGCCTGGAGCACAAGATCTACTACAAGTACCAGCGGGACGTCCCTCAGCACCTGACGGACGCGCTCAAGCTCGCGGCGGACGTCGCCGCGACCCTCGACACGACGATGGAGCGCATCCACGACGAGGTGCGCAGCCTCGACGGCGTACCGGAGCCGGTCGAGAACACCGACGAGCTCGCCACGCCGCGCGAGGTGATGGAGAGCTTCATGCGGACGGCGCAGGTCGCCGACGAGGCGTTCCACGAACGCCGCCACGACGGCTGAGGCGACGCGCCCGCACGGGCCGCGCGACGACGTCGGGCCGCTCAGACCAGCGTCTCGACGCCGATCCGCACCCGGTCGCCGACGTCGACGCCCTCGGCGCGGCGGACCGCGGCCTTGATCGGCACGACGAACGTCTTGCGCTGCGCGTCGGGGAACACCGACGTGGACCAGCGCTGCGCCCCGAGCGTCACCTCGACCTTGACCGAGCCGAACCCCGCGGGCGGCAGCGGCAGCTCCGCGATCTCGTCGCTCACGTCCTCCGGGAGCGCGGCGAACACCCAGCTGTCGGTGCGCGCCTCCCACCGCCACAGCTCAGCCTCGAACTCGAACCTCGTCCCCGCCACCCGTCCATGGTGCCGCGGACCACCCACACGCGGGTGCCGACGTCGCGCCGTATCCCTCGCGGGCGGGCGCCGGTGACGCCACCATGGACGGATGAGGGCCATCTGGAAGGGCGCCATCACGTTCGGCCTCGTCAACGTGCCGGTCAAGGTGTACTCCGCGACGGAGGACCACGACGTGCCGCTGCACCAGGTCCACGACAAGGACGGCGGCCGCATCCGCTACCGGCGCGTGTGCGAGATCGACGGCGAGGTCGTGCCGTACGAGCACATCGACAAGGCGTACGACGACGGCGAGCGCACCGTCGTGCTGACGAGCGAGGACTTCGCCGCGCTCCCCGCCGAGCGCAGCCGTGAGATCGAGGTCGTGGAGTTCGTGCCGAGCGAGCAGATCGACCCGCTCCTGCTCGACCGCAGCTACTACCTGGAGCCCGACTCGAAGTCCAACAAGGCGTACGTGCTCATGCGGCGCACGCTCGAGGAGACCGACCGGACGGCGATCGTGAAGTTCGCGCTCCGGCAGCGCACGCGGCTCGCGGCGCTGCGCGTGCGGGACGACGTGCTCGTGCTCCAGACGCTGCTGTGGGCCGACGAGGTGCGCGAGGCCGCGTTCCCCTCGCTCGACGACGAGGCGAAGGTGACCGACAAGGAGCTCGCCATGTCGGCGCAGCTCGTCGCGAGCTTCGAGGCGGACTTCACGCCGGAGGAGTACGAGGACGACTACCAGGCGCAGCTCCGCCAGCTCATCGACGCCAAGCTCGAGCAGGGCGACGCGCTGGACACCGCCGAGACCTTCGGCGAGCAGCCGGAGGAGGGCGAGGGCGCGGAGGTCATCGACCTCATGGAGGCGCTGCGCAAGTCGGTCGCGTCGTCGAAGAGCTCGCGCGCGAGCGGGGGGAAGGCCTCAGGTTCAGGCTCAGGTTCAAAGTCCGGGTCGGGCTCCGGGTCGACCGCGAAGTCGGGCTCCAGCCGCGCGGGCTCCTCGTCGGGCAAGGGGTCGAGCGGTTCCCGGTCGACGAGCGCGAGCAAGAGCTCGGGCACGAAGGAGAAGGCGGCGTCGAAGCCGGCCGCGAAGAAGAGCACGAGCCGCGCCGCCTCCACGAAGGAGAAGTCGACCACCTCGAAGACGACCCGGAAGAAGGCGTCCGCCTAGCACCGGACGGCGGGCGGGCGCGCACCGCGCGATCCCGGGCGGGTGCGATGAGTTCCGCGCCCGGCACCCGTCGGAACGGATGGGCGGTCGACCGGCCGCCCGCGAGGCCCTGCGAAGGAGACGACGATGCGCGCGATCGTGCCGAGCCTGTGGTTCGACGGCAACCTCGAGGAGGCCATCACGTTCTACTCGAGCGTCTTCCCCGACGCGAAGGTGGGCGACGTGTTCCGCCAGCCCGACGGCACCGCCGTGTCGGCGGACTTCGAGCTCGCCGGCCAGCGGTTCGACGCCATCAACGGCGGGCCGCAGTTCCCCTTCACCGAGGCGGTGTCGTTCGTCGTCGAGTGCGAGTCCCAGGACGAGGTCGACGAGTACTGGGCCGCGCTCACCGACGGTGGCCAGGAGTCGCAGTGCGGCTGGCTCAAGGACCGGTTCGGGCTGTCGTGGCAGGTCGTGCCGCTCGAGTTCCTCGCGATGCTGCAGGATCCCGACCCGGCGCGCGTGCAGCGCGTCGTGGACGTGATGATGACGCAGTCCAAGCTCGACCTGGTGCCGTTGCGCGCCGCCTACGAGGGCTGAGCCGGACGCCGCCGCGCGTGATCCCGGAGGGCGGGCGGCTCCTCGGGGATGTCCAGGCAGCCCCCAGGTCTGGTTGAATGCGCTCGACATCCGCGACGGCGCGCGCCGTCCTCTCGTGAAGGATCACGAACCGAGTGAAGAAGCTCCTTGCCGGCACCGTGGGGACGGTGCTGGCCCTCGGCGGGCTGGGCGTCGCCACCGCGACCCCCGCAGCCGCCGCCACCCCCTCCGTCCAGCCCTCCTGCAACTCCCTCTACGTCAGCCTCGACGACTACCCGCAGGGCACGTCCGTCGTCGTGACCCTCGACGGCGAGACCGTCGAGAGCACGACGTTCGACACGTCCTACTCCTTCTGGCGCGATCTCGACTTCTCCGTCCCGCACGACTGGAGCGTCGTCGTGGACGCACCGGACGGAGCGGACGGGGACTTCTCCGACAGCGGCAGCACCGTCCCGTGCGACACCGACCCGAACGTCTGGGCCGACGCCTGGGCCTCGTGCGGTGAGCTGTCGACCAACGTGGGCGGGTACCCGGAGGGCTCGCGCGTCGTCGTGAGCGTCGACGGTGCCGTGGTCGGCGACGAGACCTTCACCGGTTCCTTCTGGACCGGCTGGCCGCTGGACTGGCGGACCCCGCACGACTGGTCGGTCACGCTCGACGCGCCCGGGGACGCGCTCGATCGGAGCTGGTCCGGGACGACGGAGCCGTGCCGCTTCGACCCGAGCCTGCGCGTCGACGTCAGCGCCTACTGCGAGGTGCTGTGGGTGGACGTCGCGGGCTACCCGGCGGGCACGGCCGTCGCCGTCCGGCTCGACGGGGAGGTCCTCGGCGACGGGGTCGTCGACGAGAGCGGGTTCTTCTCGGGCGAGTGGACCATCGACGGCTCGCGCACCCAGGAGTGGGAGGTCGCCCTCGACGCCGCGGACGACGCGCTGGACCGGACCGAGACCGGGAGCACCGAGCCCTGCTGGGTCGAGCCGACGGTCGTCGAACCGGTCATGCCCGTGGTGCCGACGGACTGCGACGCGACCCCGGACGACGTCGTCCTGCCGGACGACACGGCCGAGGTCACGTACGAGCGGACCGCGGAGGGGATCGTCGCGACGGCGGCGCCCGGCTACCGGTTCGACAGCCTGGCCAGCGACCAGTGGAGCTTCTACGGCGAGAGCCAGGTCATCCTGCACTGGGGATCGGCCGTCCGACCGCGCTGCGAGCTCGAGGTCCTGTCGGTCCTGCCGACGTGCGACGCCGGCGTGCCTCTCGTCGACATCTCCGTGACCCCGCCGCGCGGTGCGACCGACGACAACTCGACCTTCTTCATCGAGTGGGAGGGCCCGGGAGGGCCGTACGAGGTCGTCTACGGCGACGCCGGGTTCGGGCACCCGTGGACGACGCGCCAGCAGTGGCCGGGGTTCGTCACCCACGACGACGGGACCGTGTCGCCGGCCTACGACCCCACGTGGCGGCTCGACGACGTCGACCTCCGGCTCTCCGCGACCGTCGCGGCGGACGGCGGCGCGTACACCGTGTTCCACAGCGCCACGGTGGAGGACGCGCCGACGGCCGACCCGTGCGCCGACGACCCCGGGCCGCACTTCTCGGTCGACGTGACCCCGCGCTGGCTCGCCGGCAAGCTCTACCTCGGCGTGCGCGTCCTGAACGAGGGCGACGGTGCCGCGGACGTGAGCGTCGTGACGCCGTTCGGGCGCAAGCACTTCCCGCGCGTCGCGGCCGGGGCGAGCGCGTACCAGGCGTTCGCGGTGCGGACGTCGGAACCGGTCGACGGCCAGGTGGACGTCTCGTTCACGGCCGACGTCGACGGCGGGCCGGTGACGCGCGAGCGGTCCGTGCCGTTCTCGTTCGGGGGCTAGCAGTCCCGACTCGCGACGGTCTACGAGGAGAGGCCCGGCGGGGCGCCCTGCGGCGCCCCGCCGGGCCTCTCTCGTGCCTCCGGGCGGCGCCTCAGGCGGTGGCCGTCCGGCGGAGCGCGACGAGCTCGCCGATGAGGCCGAGGAGGTCGTCCACGTCGTCGCCGGGGCGGGGGCCGCGGAAGGCGAGGTCCTCGCCCGGCGTGCCGTCGCCGTCGTCCCCCTCGTCGCCGCCCGTGACGCGGCCGAGCACGTCGCTGCTCAGCGCGGCGTGCGCGTAGAGGCCGTCGCTGAGCAGGACGATCGCGTGGGCGACGACGGGGTCGCCGACCTCGTCGAGCACGGCACGGGTCCACGCGTCGTGCGCGCCGTCGAGCGCAGCACGGGCGCGCGGGTACGACCCCTGCGCGAGCCGGGACACGGCGAGGTAGACGAGCTCGAACTCCGTGTCGACGAGCGTCGAGGTGCGGATGAGGTAGTCGACGGCCCCCGCGGGGGCGGCGCGCATGGCCTCCACGTCGGCGGCGGTGAGCTCCCGGAGGTGCTCGGTGAGGCCGTCGGCGAGCGCGTCCTTGGAGCCGAAGTGGTAGAGCAGCCCGCCCTTGGACACCCCGGCGCGCTCGGCGACCGCCTCGAGCGTGGCGGCGCGCTCGCCCTGCTCGACGAGCAGGGACGCGAACGCCCGCAGGACCTTGGCGCGAGCAGCGGGGGGCGGCGGCATGGCACCGAGGGTAGTCGGCCCGTGCGGACCCGCAGGCCGGTGGGCGGCGAGCCCGCGGCCGGCGCGGGGGCGCCGGTCGGGGGAGACGGCGCGGTGCGGAGCGTCACAGTCGCGGGCGGGATGACGGTGGCCTGTCCCATCGTTACTATACCGTCTGGACGGTCTGGAAGTTCGGCGCCACCGCGTCGCCCCGGCCGCCCGGAAGACGTGGAAGGACCCCTCGCCGTGACGACCCCCGTGACGACGACCCCGACCGGGACCGCCGCCCAGCACGAGCCCGCGACGCGCGGACCCGCACGCGGCGCCGCCGGCCGTTGGTTCGCGCTCGCCGTGCTCATGCTCCCGGTGCTGCTCGTGTCGGTCGACAACACCGTGCTCAGCTTCGCGCTGCCCCAGATCTCCGAGTCGCTGCGCCCCACCGGGACGCAGCTGCTGTGGATCATCGACATCTACCCGCTCGTGCTCGCCGGCCTGCTCGTGCCGATGGGCTCGTTCGCCGACCGTGTCGGCCGCCGTCGGCTGCTCCTCACCGGCGCGGTGGGCTTCGCCGCCGTCTCCGTGGTCGCGGCCTACGCGCCCAGCGCCGGCGCGCTCGTCGCGTCGCGCGCCGCGCTCGGCTTCTTCGGCGCCATGCTCATGCCGTCGACGCTCTCGATCCTGCGCAACGTCTTCACCGACCGCGAGGAGCGCCGGCTCGCCATCGCCGTCTGGGCCGCCGGGTTCGCGGCCGGGTCCGCGCTCGGGCCGATCGTCGGCGGCTTCCTCCTCGAGCACTTCTGGTGGGGCTCGGTCTTCCTCCTCGCCGTCCCGGTGCTCGTGCTGCTGCTCGCGCTCGCGCCGTTCTTCGTGCCCGAGTCGCGCGACCCCGCGCCGGGCCGGATCGACGTCCTGTCGATCGTGCTCGTCATGGCGACCATGACCCCGGTCGTCTACGGCATCAAGACCTTCGCGAAGTCCGGCCCGAGCGTGGTCGCGCTCGCGAGCGTCGCCGTCGGGCTCGCCGCGGGCGTGCTGTTCGTGCGCCGTCAGCTCCACCGGTCCAACCCCATGATCGACGTGCGCCTCTTCACGCGCGGTGCCTTCAGCGGCGCGGTGCTCGTCAACCTGCTGTCCGTGTTCTCGCTCGTCGGCTTCCTGTTCTTCGTGTCGCAGGACGTCCAGCTCGTGCTCGGGCTCGGCCCGATGCAGGCCGGCGTCGCGCTCCTGCCCGGGCTGGTCGTCATGATCGTCGCCGGGCTCGGCGTCGTCCGGGTGGTGCGGCGCGTGCGCCCGGCGCACGTCGTCGCCGTCGCGCTGCTGTTCTCCGCGACGGGCTACGCGATCGTCGCCGCGGGCGCCGGGCAGAGCACGCTCGCGCTGCTCATGGTCGCGTTCGTCGTGCTCTCGCTCGGCGTGGGCGCGGCCGAGACCGTGTCGAACGACCTCATCGTGTCGTCCGTCCCCGCCGCGAAGGCGGGTGCCGCGTCCGCGATCTCCGAGACCGCGTACGAGGTGGGCGCCGTGCTCGGCACGGCGGTCCTGGGGAGCATCCTCACGGCGTCGTACCACGCGAACGTCGTCGTCCCGCAGGGCGTCCCCGCGGCCGACGCCGTCGCCGCGGCCGAGACGCTCGGCGGCGCGACCCAGGCCGCCTCGACCCTGCCCGCGGGGCAGGCGCAGGCGCTGCTCGACTCCGCGCACGCCGCGTTCGGCAGCGGCGTCGGCACGACGTCGCTCATCGGCGTGGTGCTCATGCTCGTCGCCGCGGGCATGGCGCTCGTCACGCTGCGGGGCGCGAAGTCCTGACGACGCGCCGCCCCGCGCGCCCCGCCGCACCCTCGCGGCGGGGCGCGCGGCGCTCGCGGTTGGCGACGAGAGCCGCGATCCGGGAGGCTGGGCGGTGATGAGCCGTCCGCACCGCACCCCGCCCCGCTGGGTCCGCTGGACCCTCGGCATCCTGCTCGCCCTCGTGCCGTGCGTCGTGTGGGGGGTCACGACGGCGACGGCCGAGCGCAGCCTCGGCCCGCACGAGGCGCTGTACGAGGTCACGACGAACGGCCTCGTCACCGTCGACCTCGGCCCGCTCGGGACGATCCAGATCGACTCGCCGCTGCCGCTCGGCCTGGGCGCCGACGTCACGGTCGAGGAGATCCCCGCCGACCTCACGGCCGTCGGGCAGGCGGACACGCTGGAGGGCCTGTCCCAGGACCTCGAGGACTACCTCCGCTTCTTCGGCGGCCCGCAGGAGACGATCGGCTCCGTCGCGCGCGCCCTCGTCGTCGACGCGCTGCGCCGCACGGGGTTCGCGATCCTCGTCGTCGCGGCCGTCGGTGCGGGTCTCTCCCTCCTGCTCGGCCCGCCGCGCCGGCGCGAGCTCAGCGAGCGGGTCGCGCCGCGCACGTACGAGATCACGGCGGGCGTCGTGCTCGTCTCGCTCGTCGGGGCGTCGCTCGTCGCGAGCGACCCGGGCACGACGGCCGGGCCGTCCCAGCGCGCGTCGGCGGTGTTCGACGGGACCCCGCTCGAGGGCGCGCGCATCACGGGCCGGCTCGCGGGCGTCGTCGACACCTACGGCGCGATGCTCATCGACCTCTACCGCGAGAACGAGGACTTCTACGCGCGCGCGGACGCCCACCTCGTCGCGGCCTGGGACCGGCGCGACCGGATCCAGCGCCTCACCGCGCCGCGGCCCGCCGCGGCGGGCACGTCCGACGACCGGGCCTCCGACGAGCCGTCCGACGGCGCGTCCTCCGACGCCCCCGACGCGACGGGCGACGCCCCGGACGTGACGGAGGGGACGACGTCGGGCACGGACGACAGGACCGACGCGGGAGCCGACGAGCCCGGCGCGCCCGGCGACGGCTCCGACACCGAGACCGACAGCGAGACCGACACCGAGGCCGGCGACGAGCCGTCGCCGCGGCCGGCCCCGGCGGCGGAGGAGGACCTCGTCACGCTCCTCGTGGTGAGCGACCTGCACTGCAACACCGGCATGGCCCCGCTCATCCGGACCGCGGTGGAGCGGTCGGGGGCGTCGGTCGTCCTCAACGCCGGCGACACCACGATGAACGGCACGGCCGTCGAGTCGTTCTGCGTCGACTCGTTCGCCTCCGCGGTGCCGAAGGGCGTGACGATGGTCGTCGCCGACGGCAACCACGACAGCGTCGAGACCTCGGCGCAGGAGCGCGCGAACGGCCAGACCGTCCTGGACGGCAAGGTCGTCGAGGTCGAGGGGATCCGCATCCTCGGCGACCGCGACCCGCTCGAGACGCGGCTCGGGCTCGGCAGCCAGCCGCCCCGCGAGGAGACGCCGGAGGAGTACGCGGCCCGGCTGACCGAGGTCGCGTGCGCCGAGCAGGAGGACGGCGACCCGATCGACCTCCTCCTCATCCACACGCCCCGCATGGGGAACGAGGCGCTCGACTCCGGATGCGTCCCGAACCAGGTCTCCGGGCACATGCACACCCGGTCCGGTCCGGAGCGGACGGGCGGGGGCGTCCGGTACGTGAGCGGGAGCACCGCGGGCGCGGTCAAGGACCAGCTCCGCATCGGCCCGCTCAAGGGCACCGCGGAGATGACGGTGCTGCGCTTCGACCCCGAGCGGCGGCGCATCGTCGACTGGCAGCTCGTGCAGATCGGGACGGACGAGTCCGCGAAGGTCTGGCCGCGGATCGCGTGGCCCACGCCGTCCGGCGAGCCGGTCGTCGAGGAGCCCGACGAGGACGGCACCGAGGCCGGCACCGAGGGCGACGTGCCCGACGGCGACGCGCCCGCCGACACCCCGGCCGGGGGTGAACCCGCGGGCGAGGGCTGAGCCGCTGCGCGTCGGTGCTCGCCGCGCGCTGCGCGGCACGGCAGGATGGGGCGTATGAGCAGGTCGACGCGCTGGATCGTCGTGTCGGTGGTCCTCGCGCTCGTCGTGGTGCTCCTCGCCCCGTTCGTGTACTCGGAGGTGCAGGAGGGCCGCACCCCGCCCCCGCTGGGTCTGCAGTCGCCGGGGGAGGAGACGGCGTCCGCGGCCCCGGCCGCGCCCGGGCCCTTCGACGTGGACGGCGAGTGGGTCGTCGCGCCGGGCTCCGAGGCGGGCTTCCGCGCGGACGTCCTCGACGTCCCGGCGGACGAGGCGGTGCTCCTCGGCACCACGCCGGACGTCACCGGCACGCTGCGCGTCGCGGACGGGGAGCTGCAGACCGCGACAGTGACCGTCGCGACGACCGCGCTCCGCACCGGGTCGTCCGTCGCGGACCGCCAGCTCCAGCAGGCGCTCGAGACGGACCTGTACCCGACCACGCTCTTCTCGCTCACCTCGCCGCTCGACGTGAGCGAGCTCGCGGCCACCGACGAGACGGTCCGGCTCCAGGCCGCGGGGGCGCTGACGATCCGCGACGAGACCCAGGCCGTGACGGTCGCGCTCGACGTGCAGCGGTCGGGCCAGGGGGTGCTCGCGACCGGGGCGATCGGCGTGCGCTTCTCCGACTTCGGCATCGCGGTGCCGCCCGACGCGCCCGTGCAGGTGCGCGACGAGGGGACGGTCGAGGTGCGGCTCGAGCTCGTCCGGTCCGCGACCCCCTGAGCCCCCGCCGGACGCCGTGACCTAGGGTGGTCGGGTGGACCACCCGACCGACCTGACGCCCGTCGCCCAGGACTACCTCAAGGTCGTCTGGGCCGCCCAGGAGTGGGCGGACGAGCGCGTGACGACGAAGCTCCTCGCCGAGCGCATCGGCGTCGGGGCCTCGACCGTCTCCGAGACGGTCCGGCGGCTCAGCGCCCAGGGTCTGCTCGAGCACGCGCCGTACGGCGCGATCACGCTCACCGAGCGCGGCCGCAGCCTCGCGCTCGCGATGGTGCGCCGCCACCGGCTCCTCGAGACGTACCTCGTGTCCGAGCTCGGCTACGGGTGGGACGAGGTCCACGACGAGGCGGAGGTGCTCGAGCACGCGGTCTCCGACCTGCTCATCGAGCGCATCGACGCGCGCCTCGGGCACCCCACGCGCGACCCGCACGGCGACCCGATCCCCGGCGCCGACGGGACCGTCGTCCGCCCGCCCGCGGTCCCGCTCGCGGAGCTCGTCGTCGGCGACCGCGGCACGGTGGTGCGGATCTCCGACGCCGACCCCGACGTGCTGCGCTACCTCGCCGAGATCGGCGTCGGCCTCGACACGGGCGTCGAGGTCCGCGAGCGCCGCGAGTACGCGGGCATCCTCTCGGTCGTCTGGTCGCCGCCGGCGGAGGGCGTCGAGCCGGTGCCGGAAGGCCGCCCGGCGGCGCCCGCCCAGCTCGGTCTGCGCGCGGCGGACCACGTGTGGGTCGTGCGCGCCGAGCCCGTCTCCGCCTAGACTGGTCGCCGGCCCCTTCTTCTCGTCGCCGATGTCGCCGACCGGGCTCGAATCGATTCGACACCTCGGTCCGAGCCGCTCGCCCGACCCGCCCGACCGACGCACGAGGACACCCAATGACCGACGCCACCCCGACCGCACCGCCGTCGGACGCCCCTGAGCCGCGCGACGCCGGCCGCCTGCGCGGCGCCGGACCCGCGCTGCTCGCGCTCGCGATGGGCGGCTTCACCATCGGGACGACCGAGTTCGCGACCATGGGGCTCCTGTCCGACATCGCGACCGACCTCGGCACGTCCATCCCGACCGCCGGCCACGCGATCACGGCCTACGCCGTCGGGGTCGTCGTCGGTGCGCCGCTGCTCACCGTCGCCGCGGCACGCGTGCCGCGCAAGACGCTCCTCCTCGCGCTCATGGCGTTCTACACGCTCGGGAACCTCTTCTCCGCCACGGCAGGGAGCATCGAGACCCTCGTCGCCGGGCGCTTCCTCGCCGGGCTGCCGCACGGCGCGTTCTTCGGCGTCGGGGCGGCGGTGGGCGCGGCCGTCGCGGGTCCTGGCCGCCGGGGCCGCGCCGTCGCGACGATGATGGCGGGCCTGACGATCGCCAACGTCGTCGGCGTCCCCCTCTCCACGTTCGCCGGGCAGCAGCTCGGCTGGCGGGCCGCGTTCGTCGTGGTCGGGGCGCTCGGGCTCGTGACGCTCCTGGCGCTGTGGCGGCTGATCCCCGCCGGGGCGGGCAACGAGGACACGAGCGTGCGGCGCGAGCTCGGCGCCCTGCGCAACGGTCCGCTGTGGACGGGTTTCGTCGGCGCCGCGATCGGGTTCGGCGGCATGTTCGCCGTGTACTCCTACGTCGAGCCGACCGTCACGCGCGTCACCGGGCTCGCGTCCGGCGCGGTGCCGCTCGTGCTCGCGATCTTCGGCGTCGGCATGACCGTCGGGACGGTGCTCGGCGGCCGGCTCGCCGACCGCTCGGTGATGCGCACCGTGTACCTCGGGTTCGTGTCGACCGGGGCGATGCTCGCCCTCTTCGCGCTCACCGGGCAGCACCCCGTCCCGGCCGTGCTGTCGCTGTTCCTCCTCGGCGTCACGTCGCAGATCCTCGGCCTGTCGCTCCAGACGCGGCTCATGGACCTGTCGCCGTCGGCGCCGTCGCTCGGTGCGGCGCTGTGCCACTCCGCGCTCAACGTCGGCAACGCCAACGGGGCGTTCCTCGGCGGGCTCGTCATCGCCGCCGGCTGGGGCTACCTCGCGCCCGCCTGGACGGGCGTCGTGCTCACCGTGGCCGGCCTCACCATCATCCTCGTCGCCGGTCGCCGCCCCGCGGGCGTCGTGGTCGCCACGCTGCCCGACGACGCGCACGCGCCGTCGGCGGCCGTCGCGCCGCCGCGGTAGCCCGCCGACCGGCCGAGGTCGCGCGCGTGCGGTGGTCCGGTGTCTCCCAGCCAGGTCCCAGCGGGGCGCGGTAGGTTGTGCCGTGCGCGCACCGCCGTGCGCGCCGTCACGTCCGGCGGGAGCCGGTGACCCACGAGGAGCGTCCCCGTGAGCAAGAGCGCCACCGCCGGTGCGAACGTGTCCGCCGAGCCTGACGACGAGCTGCTGCCCGCGTCCGGCCCCCGCCCGATCAGGCCGCGCACGATGGGCTGGCTGCTCGTCGTGCTGGGCGCGATCGGCCTCGCCGGCTCGGCGGCGCTCGCGATCGAGAAGTACCTCAAGCTCGCCGACCCCGGCCACGTCGCCTCGTGCAGCGTCAACGCCCTGCTCGACTGCGGCGACGCGATGGACTCGTGGCAGGGGGCGCTCCTGGGCTTCCCCAACCCGCTGCTCGGGATCGCGGCGTTCCCCGTGGTGATCACCACGGGCGTCGTCCTGCTCGCGGGCGCCCGCCTGCCGCGCTGGTACTGGCTCGCGCTCCTCGGCGGGACGACGCTCGGCATGGGCCTGATCGTCTTCCTCATGTGGACGACGATGTACGCGATCTCCGCGATGTGCCCCTACTGCATGGTCGTGTGGTTCGCCATGATCCCGCTGTTCTGGTACCAGGTGGTCCACGCCGTGCAGGAGGGCTACCTGCCCGCGGGCGAGGGCGTGCGCCGCACGCTCGTCGGCAACCGGCACCTGATCCTGGCGATCGGCTACGTCGCGCTCGTCGCGTGGATCGTGCTCGTCAAGGGCCCGATCATCATCTCGCTGTTCTGACCGGCGCCGCGGCGCCGGTGGCGCCGCGTCAGCGCCAGGCGGGCTGGTCCGGCGCGGCGTCCTGCGGGTAGCCGTGGCCGCCCGGCTGCGGGGGAGCGGACGGCGCACCCTGGGCCTGGTGGGCGGACTGCGCCGTCGCGCCGGGCTGGCCCGCGGCGAGCGGGCTGACGACGACGGCCGTGCCGTACGCGCACACCTCCGAGAACGACGCCGCGATCTCGCCGGTGTCGAAGCGCATCCCGACGACGGCGTTGGCCCCGCGGCGCTGCGCCTCCTGCACCATGCGGTGCATGACCTCCTGGCGCGACTCGTAGACGAGCTGCGTGTACTCCTTGACCTCTCCGCCCCCGATCGAGCGGAAGGACGCGACGAAGTTCGCCCCGAGGTTGGCGCTGCGCACGGTCATGCCCATGACCTCGCCGAGCACCGCGTCGATGCGGTAGCCGGGCACGTCGTTGGTCGTCACGATGATCACGCCGCACATCCTCGCACGGGGCGGACGGCCGCCGTCGGGCCGTGCGACGGCCGGTAAACTCGGCCGGGTGACCACGCCTGACACGACCTCGATCCCGCACGCCCCGGACGCCCCCGCCGCGGGCGGCCCCGCCCACCGCTACACGCCGGCGCTCGCGGAGCAGATCGAGCTCAAGTGGCAGGAGCTCTGGGAGCAGCGCGGCACGTTCTGGGCCGCGAACCCCACGGGCGACCTGACGGACGGCGAGGGCGACGGCCCCGAGGGCGCGAGCCCGTACTTCATCATGGACATGTTCCCGTACCCGTCGGGCGCGGGCCTGCACGTGGGGCACCCCCTCGGGTACATCGCGACGGACGTCGTGGGCCGGTTCCGGCGCATGCGCGGCGAGAACGTGCTGCACGCCCTCGGCTACGACGCGTTCGGCCTGCCCGCCGAGCAGTACGCGGTGCAGACGGGGCAGCACCCGCGCGTGACCACCGAGGCGAACATCGCCAACATGCGCCGGCAGCTGCGCCGCCTCGGGCTCGCGCACGACTCGCGCCGCACGTTCGCGACGATCGACCCCGAGTACGTGCGCTGGACGCAGTGGATCTTCCTGCAGATCTTCGACTCCTGGTACGACCCCGAGGCGCTGCGCCCCGACGGCGGTCGTGGTCGCGCGCGCCGCATCGCCGAGCTCGAGGCCGAGCTCGCGTCGGGCGCGCGCCCGGTGCCGGGCGGCGTCGAGGGCGTCGAGGAGGGGGCCGGCTGGGCGAGCCTCACGCCTCAGCAGCGCCGCGCCGTCGTCGACTCGCAGCGCCTCGCGTACGTGGACGAGTCGCCCGTGAACTGGGCCCCCGGCCTGGGCACGGTCCTCGCGAACGAGGAGGTCACCGCCGACGGCCGCTCGGAGCGCGGGAACTTCCCCGTTTTCCAGCGCAGCCTGCGCCAGTGGAAGATGCGCATCACCGCGTACGCCGACCGCCTCGCGGACGACCTGGACCTCATCGACTGGCCCGAGAAGGTCACGGCGATGCAGCGCAACTGGATCGGTCGCAGCGAGGGCGCGCTCGTGCGGTTCGCCGTGCTCGGCACGCCTGACGGGGCGAACGACGCCGCGACGGAGTCCGGCGCGGAGGTCGAGGTCTTCACGACGCGCCCCGACACGCTGTTCGGCGCGACGTTCATGGTCGTCTCGCCCGAGCACCCGCTGCTCGACGAGGTCCCGGCGCACTGGCCGGACGGAACGTCGAGCGCGTGGACGGGCGGGCACCGCTCGCCGGTCGAGGCCGTCGCGGCGTACCGCCGCGAGGCCGCCGCGAAGACCGCCGTCGAGCGCCAGGCCGACGCGGGCAAGAAGACGGGCGTGTTCACGGGGCACCTCGCGGTGAACCCGGTGAACGGCCAGGCGATCCCGGTCTTCACCGCCGACTACGTGCTCATGGGCTACGGCACGGGCGCGATCATGGCCGTCCCCGGCGGCGACGAGCGCGACTTCGCGTTCGCCGAGGCGTTCGGGCTGCCGGTCGTGCGCACGGTCGAGCCCGCGGACGGGCTGCCGGAGGACTTCACGGGGCCGTACACGGGCGACGGCGTGGTCGTCGGCTCGGCCAACGACGAGATCTCGCTCGACGGGCTCGACGTGCCCGAGGCGAAGCGCCGCATCACCGAGTGGCTCGTGGGCAAGGGCATCGGCGAGGGCACGACGACGTACCGCCTGCGCGACTGGCTGTTCAGCCGCCAGCGCTACTGGGGCGAGCCGTTCCCCATCGTGTGGGACGAGAACGACCAGCCCGTCGCGATCCCCGACGCTCTGCTGCCCGTCGACCTGCCGGACGTCCCCGACTACGCGCCGCGCACCTTCGACGCGGACGACGCCGACTCGTCGCCCGAGGCGCCGCTGGGCCGCAACGACGAGTGGGTCAACGTCACGCTCGACCTCGGCGACGGGCCGAAGCAGTACCGCCGCGACACGAACACGATGCCCAACTGGGCCGGGTCGTGCTGGTACTACCTGCGCTACCTCGACCCGCAGTGGGACGGCGGCGCCCAGGACACGGTGGTCGACCCCGAGCTCGAGCGCTACTGGATGGGCCCGGAGCACAACCCGAGCGCGGGCCGCGCCGGGGGCGTGGACCTGTACGTCGGGGGTGTCGAGCACGCCGTGCTGCACCTGCTCTACGCGCGGTTCTGGCACAAGGTCCTCTACGACCTGGGCCACGTGTCGAGCGTCGAGCCGTTCCACAAGCTGTTCAACCAGGGCTACGTCCAGGCGTACGCCTTCACCGACGCGCGCGGCCAGTACGTGCCCGCCACCGAGGTCACGGAGGAGCCCGCGCCCGACGGCTCGGGCGAGGTCGTGTACCGCTGGAACGGCGAGGTCGTGCAGCGCGAGTACGGGAAGATGGGCAAGTCGCTCAAGAACGTCGTCACGCCCGACGAGATGTACGCCGAGTACGGCGCCGACACGTTCCGCGTGTACGAGATGTCGATGGGCCCGCTGGACCTGTCGCGCCCGTGGGAGACGCGCGCCGTCGTCGGGTCGCAGCGGTTCCTGCAGCGCCTGTGGCGCAACGTCGTCTCCGAGGAGACGGGCGAGGTGACGGTCGTCGACGAGCCGGCGTCGCCCGAGACGCTGCGCGCCGTGCACCGCGCGATCGCGGACGTCCGCGTCGAGATGGAGCACATGCGCCCCAACACGGCCATCGCGAAGCTCATCACGCTGAACAACCACCTCACGTCGCTCGACCGCGTGCCGCGCGAGGCCGTCGAGCCGCTCGTGCTCATGACCGCGCCCGTCGCGCCGCACATCGCGGAGGAGCTGTGGGAGCGCCTGGGCCACGACCGCTCGCTCGCGCACGAGCCCTTCCCGACGGCGGACGAGCGCCACCTCGTCGAGGACACCGTGACGTGCATCGTGCAGGTCAAGGGCAAGGTCCGCGGCCGGCTCGACGTGCCGCCGTCGATCTCGGAGGAGGACCTCACGGCCGCCGCGCTCGCCGAGCCGAACGTCGTGCGCGCGATCGACGGCGCCGAGGTCCGCAAGGTGATCGTCCGCGCCCCGAAGCTGGTCAACATCGTCGTCTGACCTCGTTCGCTGAGTGCAGGAGATCGTCGCGTCCCGGACAGCCGGACGCGACGATCTCCGGCACTCACGGGTCGAGACGGCCGCGCTGGACCGGTCCTGGCGCGACGGTCTCCCGCACCCACTGGGTGGGGGTCAGCGGCGGCGGGTGCCGAAGATGGTGCGGGTGAGCTCGCGGCCGAGCTGGGCGCCCGCCGAGCGGAGGAACGAGTCGAGCGGGCTCGACGACCGCGACCGGGAGGACCCGGACGAGGGCGAGCGCCCCGTCGCGGCCTCGCGCTCGAGCTTCGCCCGCATCTTCTCCAGCTCGGCCTGCTCCTTCTTCGCCTCGCGCTCGGCCTCCTGGGCGGCTTTTTTCGCCGCCTTCTCCTGCGCGGCCGCCTCGGCCTCGGCCGCGTCGGCGGCGGCGCGCGCCGCCGCCTGCTCCTGGACGCGCACCTGGAGGAGCTCGAACGCGGACTCGGCGTCGACGGCGGTGCCGTACCGGGCCGTCGCGGGCGACGCCGCCACGATGCCGTCGAGCACGGACGCCGGCGCGGGATCCATCGACGACTGCGGCGCACGGACCCGTGTCCACGCCACCGGGGCGGGCGCGCCCTTCTCGGTGAGCACCGTGACGACGGCCTCGCCCGTCCCCAGCGACTGGAGCAGCCGCTCGAGGTCGTACGGCGACGTGGGGTAGGTGCGCACCGCGGCCCGCAGGGCCGCGGCGTCGTCGGGCGTGAAGGCGCGCAGCGCGTGCTGGACGCGGTTCCCGAGCTGCGCGAGCACGTCGGCGGGGACGTCCTTCGGGCTCTGCGTCACGAAGAACACGCCGACGCCCTTGGACCGCACGAGGCGCACCGTCTGCACCACCTGCTGGAGGAACTCCTTCGACGCGCCCGTGAACAGCAGGTGCGCCTCGTCGAAGAAGAACACGAGCCGCGGCTTCTCGACGTCGCCCACCTCGGGCAGCTCCTGGAACAGGTCGGCGAGCAGCCACATTAGGAAGGTGGAGAACAGTGCCGGACGGTCCTGCACCGCGGGGAGCTCGAGCGCGGAGACGACGCCCCGCCCGTCGGGCGTCGTGCGCAGCAGCTCCGACGTCGCGAACGCGGGCTCGCCGAAGAACACGTCCGCACCCTGCGCCTGCAGCGCGACGATCTCGCGCAGGATCACGCCGGCCGTCGCGCCCGACACGCCGCCGATGCCCCGGAGCTCGGCCTTGCCCTCGTCGGACGTCAGGTACGCGATGGTGGCTTGGAGGTCCTTGAGGTCCAGCAGCGCGAGGCCCTGCGCGTCGGCCCAGTGGAAGATGAGCCCGAGGCTCGACTCCTGCGTCTCGTTGAGGCCGAGCACCTTGGCGAGCAGGAGCGGGCCGAAGTCCGCGACCGTCGTCCGGATCGGCACCCCGGTGCCGAGGCCGCCGAGCGAGTACACCTCGACGGGGTACGCCGTCGGGCTCCAGTCCTGGCCGATCGACGCCGCGCGCTCCACGATCTTCGCGGACGACGTGCCCGGCACGGCGAGCCCCGACAGGTCGCCCTTGACGTCGGCGAGGAACACGGGGACGCCCGCCGCCGACAGGCCCTCCGCCATGCCCTGGAGCGTCTTCGTCTTGCCGGTGCCCGTCGCGCCTGCCACGAGCCCGTGCCGGTTGAGCATCGAGAGCGCGAACCCGACCTGGACGTCGGCGCGGGGGGACGGGTCGCCGCCCTCCGTACCCTCCAGCAGCGCGCCGAGCGGGAGCGTGCCGCCCGCGTACGCGTAGCCCGTCGCCACCTGCGCGGCGTACCCGCCCGCGGGGGACGACGCGTCCGGGGCGGGGTCGGTCGGCTCCGGCAGGGGTGGTGCGTCCGTCGCCGCCGTGCCGGCCGGGGAGGCCTCGCCCGAGGGAGCCCCGGCGGCCGCCTCGGCGGCTTCGAGCGCCGCCCGGGCTGCTGCGGCGCGCGCCTCGGCCGCCTCCGCGGCGGCCTGCGCGGCGGCGGCGCGCAGGGCGGCGAGCTCGGACGGGGACGGTGGGACGTCGTCGACCATGCTCGGATCGTAGGGTCGGGGCCGCAGGGGCGCAGCCGGGCCGGGATGCGCAGGGCAGCGAGCACGCCGTAAGGTGGCGCGGCCATGACCGACCACCGCGTGCACGTCGTCACCGACTCCACGGCCTCCCTGCCCGCAGGATCCGACGAGCGGCTGCGTGCCGTCCCCCTGCACGTGATCGTCGACGACGAGTCGTACCTGGAGGGCGTCGGCCTCACCGCCGAGGACGTCGCGGCGCACCTCCAGGCCGGCCACCGGGTGACCACCTCGCAGCCGACGCCGCGCGCGTTCGGCGAGGCGTACGCCGCGGCGGCCGCGGCCGGCGCGCGCGAGATCGTCTCCGTGCACCTCTCGGGGCAGCTGTCGGGGACGGTGCACGCGGCGGCGCTCGCGGCCGCCGACGCCCCGGTCCCCGTGCGGGTCGTGGACTCGCGGACCGTCGCGATGGGGCTCGGCTTCGCCGCGCGCGAGGCGGCGGCGGCCGCGGCAGCCGGGGCGGGGTCGGACGTCGTCGCGCGGCGGGCGATCGAGGTCGCCGACGCGAGCCGTGCCGTCTTCCTCGTCGACTCGCTCGACCACCTGCGCCGCGGTGGCCGTCTCAGCGCGGCATCGGCCGCGCTCGGGACGGTGCTCGGTGTCCGCCCGCTGCTGGCGGTGCGTGACGGCAGGATCGACGTCGTGCAGAAGGTCCGGACCCGGTCGGCCGCCGTCGAGCGGCTCACGACGGTCGCCGTGGAGTCGGCGGACCGACGCGTGCGGCCCGCGCTCGCGGTCCACCACGTCGGGGACGACGACGGCGCCGACCGGCTCGCGGTGACGCTCACCGAGCGCACCGGCCTGGACGTCGTCGTGACGCCGGTGAGCGCGGTGCTCGGGGCGCACGTCGGCCCGGGCGTGCTCGCCGTCGTGGTCGCGGACCTCGCCGACCGCGGCTCCGGGGCAGGGGACCTCTCGACGACGACCTGAGGTGCCGACCGCGCGGCCCCTAAGCGCGTGGCCGTGCACAAGCCGGGCGCCTCGTCGTCCCCTCCACAGCCCGGCTCGAGGCGCCGGCAGGGCGTGGCACCCCCGCCCTAGCGTCCACGGCGTGAGCACACCTCGGCACGAGCCCCGCCAGCACGCCCGCCCCGGCCGCGACCCCGGGAGGGACGGCGCCGTCGTCCGGCAACGCCTGCGGGCGGTCGCCGGGTCCGGGCGGCCTGCCCTCGCGTGGCACCCGGCGACCGTCGCGCTGCCCCGGGTCGACCCGCCGGAGACGAGCCCGGTGCGAGGCGAGCGGTGGTCGTGGGAGCCGCCGGAGGCGGTGGGCGTCCCTGCGTCGGACGCCGTCCCGTCCTGGCACCGGCGTCCTGGAGCGCCGGGCGACTCCGGGTCGTCCGGCGCCGACGGGTGGCTGCCGTCGCGGCCGGAGCCGGAGGAGCGTGCGCCGTCCGTGCCGTCTCTGCCGTCCCCGCCGTCCGAGGTGCCGGAGGCTGACGAGGCCGTCGGTCCCCCCGCCCCCGGGGGTACGGCACGGTCCGACGACGAGGCGCCCGACGCCACCGTGGACGGAGAGGCGGACGTCGAGGCGGACGGAGAAGTGGCTCGCCTGCGACGGCGCGCGGCGCAGACCGCCGCGAGCGCGTACACGGCCGCGCACGGGCACCCGACGGCGCACTCCGGGTTCGGCGACCTCGCCGAGGAGGGCGGGCGGCGGTGGGCGCTGCGGCCGCGGACCGCGGTCACCGCGCTCGTCGTGGTGCTGCTCGTCGCGGTCGGCGTCGCCGTGCTACGGGCGCCGGCCGGGGGCGTCGAGCCTGTGGCGCGCGTGGACGCCCCCGCCGCGGCCGCTGCGGCCGGTGACGGCGCCCCGGCCGGTTCGGACGCGTCGCCCGCCGCGGCGGGTGGTGCCGCCGTCGACGGCGCGGGGGAGTCCGCTCCCGATCCGGACGCAGCAGCGGCGGGGACGTCGGGCGGGGTCGTCGTGCACGTCGTCGGGCAGGTGGCAGCGCCGGGCCTCGTCACCGTCGCGACGGACGCCCGAGTCGCCGACGCGCTCGACGCGGCCGGGGGAGCGACCCCCGACGCCGACCTCGCCGCTCTCAACCTCGCGCGCGCCGTGACCGACGGCGAGCAGATCCACGTCCCCCGCCCCGGCGAGGCGGTCGCCGCACCGCCACCCGCCTCCCCGGGGGCGGCCGCCACCGGTGGCGGGGGTGCGGGTGGCGCGATCGTCGACCTCAACGCCGCCGACGCCGCCGCCCTCGACACGCTGCCAGGCATCGGTCCTGTGCTCGCCGAGCGCATCGTCGCGTGGCGCGACGAGAACGGGCCGTTCACCGCCGTCGACGAGCTGGGGGAGGTCAGCGGTATCGGCCCCGCCGTGCTCGAGGACGTGCGCGACCTCGTGCGCGTGTGACCGACCTCCGGCTCGTCCCCGCGGCGCTCTCGGCGTGGGCCACCGCGTTCGTCGCCGTCGGTGCGTCGGCAGCGGACGCGCTGCACGGGGCGCGTGCCACGGCCGTCGTGCTGTGCTGCGTGCTCGTCGCCAGCCTCGTCGCGCTGCATCGCGGCGCGACCTTCCCCGGGGTGTCCGACGCGGGTCTCGGCGGGGGCGTCGTCACCGTGCCCTCTGGCCCGGCGACCGGTGCGGGCCCCCGCCGGTCGGACGGCCCGCGGCTCGGTGTACCCGCCCAGCCGCAGGACGGTCGGCCGGTCGGGCCGAGGACCGGGTCATCGGTCGGCGTGCGCGTGCTCGGGCAGGTGGCGCTCGTCCTCGCGTGCGTGGCCGCCGTCCTCCTCTCGGGCGGGGCCCAGCTCGCCGCGCGGGCTCCGCTCGCCTCGCTGGCCGACGAGCGCGCGACGGCGACCCTCGCCGGGACGGTGCGCTCCGCCGTCGAGCCGCGGACCGACCCGTGGTCGGGGTCGGCCGACCGGCACGAGGTGCGGGTGGCGGTCGACCAGGTCACCGCACGCGGCGCGACCGTCCCGGCGGCGGGGCCCGTCGTCGTGTCCGGGACAGGGGACGGGTGGACCGACCTTGCGTACGGGGCGGCCGTCGTGGTCACCGGCCGGCTCGACGTGCAGGGGGACCGGACGTTCCTGCGCACGGACGGCGCGCCACGCGTCGTTGACGACCCCGGGCGGTTCCTGCAGGGTGTGCACGCCATGCGGCAGAGCCTGCTCGACGCGACGGACGGGCTCAGCCCGCAGGCGCGCGGGCTCGTGCCGGGGGTGGCCGTGGGGGACACCTCGCGGCTGGACCCGGAGCTCGACGAGGCGATGCGCACCACGTCGCTCACGCACGTCACGGCCGTGTCCGGCGGCCACTTCGTCATCGTCGTCGCGTGCGTCGCGGCACTGTGCGTCCTGCTGCGGGCGACGCGAGCCGTCCGCGTCGTCGTCACGGGTGCGGCGATGGTCGGGTTCGTCGCGCTGGTCCACCCGGAACCGAGCGTGCTGAGAGCGGCGGCGATGGGGGTGGTCGGCGTCCTCGGCATCGCGCTCGGGCGCCCGTCGCGCGCGGTGGCGGCGCTCGGGGCCGCCGTGGTCGTGCTCCTGGTCGTCGACCCGTGGCTGGCGCGGTCGTAAGGCTTCGTCCTCTCCGTCGCCGCGACCGCCGGGCTGGCCCTGCTCACGGCACCGATCGCCCGCCGGCTGGCACCGTGGTGCGGACGGACCGCCGCGCACGTCCTCGCCGTCCCGGTGGCAGCGCAGGCGGCGTGCGCCCCGATCGTCGTCCTGCTCGACCCGAGCGTGAGCACGTGGTCCGTCCCGGCGAACCTCCTGGCCGCACCGGCGCTGGGTCCGGCGACGGTGCTCGGCGTCCTCGCGACGCTCGTCGCGCCGTGGTGGCCTGGTGCCGCGACCGCGCTCGCCTGGACGGCGGGGCTCTTCACGGGCTGGATCGCGGGCGTCGCCCAGGTCTTCGCTGCCACGCCCGGCGCACGGGCGCCCTGGCCGGGAGGTCTCGGAGGAGCCGCGCTGCTCGCCGCGCTGACTGCCGTCGGGCTCGCCGTGGTCCTCCGCTCGCGCGCCCTGCAGGACGCGGGGGAGCGCCGCACGCTGCGTCGCGCGACGTCGCCGTCCCTGCGGGCGCGCCTCGCCGGGGAGTGGCGTCGCGTCACCCGGTCCTCACGCCCCGACGCCGGGCCGTTCGGACGGGCCGACGGCGCGCACCCCGCCCTCGCTCCGCGGGCGAGAGCCCGGTCTCGTGCGCGCGTCGCGGCCGTGGTCGTCGCGCTCGTCGCGGTGCCCGTCCTGCTCGTCGTGGTGCTCCGGCCGGTCGGTGTGACCGCGGGACCGGTCCCCGCGGACTGGGCGGTCGTGGCGTGCGACGTCGGGCAGGGCGACGCGCTCGTCGTGCGCTCGGGCCCGCGCGCCGCGGTGGTCGTGGACGTCGGGCCCGCGGGCGCCGCAGCGGGGTCGTGCCTGGACGACCTCGGGGTCGAGCGGGTCGACCTGCTCGTCCTCAGCCACTTCCACGCGGACCACGTCGGCGGCCTGGAGGCGGTGCTCCGCGGCCGGGAGGTCGAGCGCGCGCTCGTGAGCCCCACGGCGGAGCCCGCGGGGCAGGCCGAGCGCGTGCTCGGGGACCTCGCGGACGCGGGCGTCCCGGCACAGGTCGCGCGGCCCGGGGAGACGGGCGCGACGGGCACGGCGGACTCAGTCGGCGCTGCGGGTGCCGGCGGATCCGGCGAGCGCGTCGACGACGGCGCCTCGTGGGAGGTGCTGCAGGCCGGACCGGGCGACGCGAACGACGCGAGCGTGGCGCTCCTCGTCCGGGTGGCGGGACTGGACGTCGTCGCGCTGGGCGACCTGGAGGACGCGGGGCAGGCGGCGCTCGCGCGGACCCTGGGCGAGCGGGGCACGGGCCCGGTCGACGTCGTCAAGGTCGCGCACCACGGCTCGGCCACCCAGTCCGACCGGCTCGCGCAGGTCCTGGCACCGACCGTCGCGCTCGTCAGCTCGGGCGAGAACACCTACGGCCACCCCACCGACCGGGCGCTCGACCTCTACCGCGGGGTCGGGGCTACCGTGCTGCGGACCGACGCGTGCGGCACCGTGGCGCTCGTCGTGCGCGACGACGTCCTCTCCGCCGCGGGATGCGGATGACCGCGCCCGAGCGCGCCCCCGCACGGGCACCCGAGCGGCCGAGCATCCGGTGCCCCGGTGCCCCGGTGCCCCGGTGCCCCGGTGCCCCGGTGCCCGGTGGCAGGGCGCCCCTGACGCCAGGGCGTCATCGGTGCGGCGTCGCCGGAACTCCTGCGAGAGTCGCGGACCGCAGCCTCGGGGTGCGTCGACCGGCACTGCCGGTGGGCGGCTCGTGGCAGGCTTGGGCCATGCCCGCGCCGACCCGCACCGCCCGTCCGTCCGCCGGCCCGTCCCTCGCGTGGGACGACGTCCGGCTCGCGCCCGTGGTGCTCGTCCAGGGGCCCGAGTCGCTCCTCGCGGAGCGTGCCGTCGACGCGATCGTCGACCTGGCGCGAGAGCGCGACCCCGAGGTCGAGAAGGTGACGATCGAGGCCGCGACGTACCAGGCCGGGATGCTCACGGTGGCGGCGAGCCCGTCGCTGTTCGGCGAGGCGAAGGTGGTCGTCGTCGAGGGCGCCGAGTCGGCGACGGACGCGCTCGTCGCGGACGTCGTGGACTACGTGCCGGTCGCCGACCCGGCGACGACGGTCGTCGTCGTGCACGGGGGCGGCGTGCGCGGCAAGCGCATGCTCGACGCGATCAAGGGGAGCGGCGCGCCCGTCGTCGCGGTGGAGGCGATCAAGAAGGACTCCGACAAGGTGGCGTTCGTCAACGCCGAGTTCCGCAGGGCCCGTCGACGCATCGACGCGTCGGGCGTGCGGGCTCTCGTCGAGGCACTCGGCAACGACCTGCGGGAGCTGGCGGCAGCCTGCAGCCAGCTCGTCACGGACACCGACGGCACCGTGAGCGAGGCCGTGGTGGACCGGTACTACGGCGGCCGGGTCGAGGCGACCGGGTTCCGGGTCGCGGACGCCGCGGTCGCCGGGAACGCGGGGGAGGCCGTGGCGCTCCTGCGGCACGCGCTCGCGACGGGCGCGGACCCGGTGCCGCTCGTCGCGGCCCTGGCGATGAAGCTCCGCGCGCTCGCGAAGGTCGGCGCGATGCGTGGCCGTGGCGGGGTGGCGGCCAAGGACCTGGGCCTCGCGCCCTGGCAGGTCGACCGTGCGCGCCGCGAGCTCGCGGGCTGGACCCCGGAGGGGCTCGCGACCGCGATCAGCGCCGTCGCGCAGGCGGACGCCGAGGTCAAGGGCGCCGGTCGTGACCCGGTGTTCGCCGTCGAGCGGGCCGTGCTGACGATCGCGCGGGCCCACGGCCGCTGACCGAGCAGCGAGCCCGCCCGGCTCCGGGCTCGGGTCCCCGGCTCCGCACGGCGGCTCCGGCGGCGGGCTTCGACCGGGCACCCGGTCCCGCGCGGTGCCGACGGCCAGGACGAGGCGCCCGACACCGGACGCACGAGGGGCGCCGACCCGTGCGGGTCGGCGCCCCTCGTGGGAAACCTGTGCGAGCGTCGCGACGATCAGCGTGTCACGACACCGCGGGCGAACCGTGCGCTCAGAGAGCGTTGACGGACTTCGCGATGGCCGACTTGCGGTTCGCGGCCTGGTTCGCGTGGATGACGCCCTTCGAGACGGCCTTGTCGAGCTTGCGCGACGCCGCCTGGAGCGCGGTGGTCGCCGCCTCCTTGTCGCCCGCGGCGACGGCCTCGCGCACGCGGCGCACGTACGTCTTGAGCTCGGACTTGACTGCCTTGTTGCGCAGACGAGCCTTCTCGTTCGTGCGGATGCGCTTGATCTGGGACTTGATGTTGGCCACGTGTGGACTTTCTGGTTCTGTTCGCCGGAGCGAGCGGATAGGTCGTAGAGGGCGACTCCAGCTCCGGGACTGGGGTGGGGAACCCGTGGAGAGGTGCTGGAGCTGTGCCCGCCGACCTGGGCGGACACGCAGCCATCAAGACTACCAGCGGTCCGGCCGTGACCCTAATCGCTCGTGCGGACGCCGGAGCGGCGCCTCGCGCAGCCCCGAGGCTCGCGCGAGAGCCGGGACCACCGCCTCAGCGGTGCCGCGAGATCCCCTCGACCACGCGGTCGAAGACGTCGCGCCCGACGACGGCACCCTCGCGGCGCACCGCGGCCGGGTCGACGCGCACCACGCGGTCCAGCCGGACCTCGCTGTCGCGCCCCTTCGCGTCCCACGGGCCCGACCCGATGTCGAGCCAGTACCGGCCCCAGCGCGCCTCGTCCCGGGCGTCGCGCGAGTGGTCCTTGCTCGTGAGCATCACGCCGAGGAGCCACGCGCCGTCCGACCCGACGAGCAGCACCGGCCGGTCCTTGCCCTGCGAGTGGTCCTCCTCGAACGGGACCCAGGTCCAGACGATCTCGCCGGGGTCCGGGTCGCCGTCGGGCCGCGGCGCGTACCGCGCACGCACCGCGCCCTCGAAGTCGCCCGGGTACGCGCCCGTGGCAGCACCCCGACCGCCCCTCGTCCCGGCCGGGCTCGGTCGCCCGCCCGCCGCGGGGCGGGGTCGAGGACCGGGTGCAGCACCGGGACGCGGGCCGGGCCGCGGCGACGGCGTGCGGTCGGCGGGGCCGCGGCCCGACGGCGTCCGCTCGCGCCCCGGGGCCCGCGTGGCCGCAGTGCCCTGGCGCGCGCCGCCCTGCCCCGCGCCCTGCGAGCGCGTGAGCCCGGAGACGACGGCGCGCGCCGCGTCGGTGAGAAGTCCCAGCCATCGGTTGCGTGCCACGCGCGCACCCTACCGGGCGGACGCGCGTCGACGCGGGTGCCCGGACGCGCGGGTGCCCGGACCCTGGCGCGCCGACATGGAGCAGTGGTCACCCACCTCGCGGAACCAGGGCTCTTTCTCGCGGAACCAGGGCTCTACCTCCCGGACCAGGGCTCTACCTCGGCGCGCGCGGTAGATCACCCGCCGGTGCGGGTCCCCGGCCCGGACGGTGGACGTCATCCGGCCAGGACGGCGTCCACCTCGCGCAGGAAGTCGTCGAGGTCGCCGGGGTCGCGCGACGTGACGAGCGTGTACCCCTCGTCGTCGCGCACG
Organism: Cellulosimicrobium sp. AB352; assembly: GCF_049538415.1. Lineage (NCBI taxonomy): Bacteria > Bacillati > Actinomycetota > Actinomycetes > Micrococcales > Promicromonosporaceae > Cellulosimicrobium > Cellulosimicrobium sp. AB352. The sequence continues at coordinate 68,325 of NZ_JBMVFX010000003.1, forward strand.
ACGGACCGGTCGACCCAGGCGCCGCCCGCGTTGAGCACGTCCGTCTCGAGCGAGGCGTAGCTCGTGAGCGTCTTGCCCTCGACGGCGGCCGCCTCGACGAGCGCCCACGGACCGTGGCAGATCGCCGCGACCGGCTTCCCGGCGGCGGTGAACGCGCGCACGAGGCTTACGGCGTCGTCCTGGAGGCGCAGCGCGTCGGCGTTGATCGTCCCGCCCGGCACGAGCAGCAGGTCGTACTCGGCAGGGTCGGCGTCGGAGTGCGTGAGGTTCGGGGTGACGGTGCGGCCGGGGTCCTTGTCGCCCACGAGGGTCTGCACGTCGTCCGCGGACGTGGCCGCGACGTCGACCTGCACCCCCTCGCCGCGCAGGTGCTCGAGCGGGACCACGAGCTCGTCCTGCTCGACGCCGTAGTTGGTCACGATCGCCAGCACGCGGCGCCCCTCGGGGCCGCCGGAGGTGCGGTGCTCGGTGTCCTGGGCCATGAGCGCTCCTCTCGTCGCCGGTCGGCCCGGTGCGGCCGGCCGGTCCTCCACGCTAGGTCGGCTCGCGGTGCCCCGCAGGGCGGGCGGGTGCCCGACGCCGGACGTGGGACAATGGTTGTTCCCGCCCGCCCGAGAGCGACCGTCGGCGCGCCGCCCCCGAGCGCGCGGCCCCGACCCGCACGCCACTCCCAGGAGCGCACCCGCGTTGTCCCCGATCCCCAGCGCCCAGCTGAGCACCCGCATCCAGCCCGCGGCCACGCCGCCCGAGCTGATCCGGAACTTCTGCATCATCGCGCACATCGACCACGGCAAGTCGACCCTGGCCGACCGCATGCTGCAGCTCACCGGTGTCGTCGAGCCGCGCGCCATGCGCGCGCAGTATCTCGACCGCATGGACATCGAGCGCGAGCGCGGCATCACGATCAAGTCGCAGGCGGTCCGCATGCCGTGGGCCGTCGTGGCGGACGGCGTGGAGACGCCGCACGCGCTCAACATGATCGACACCCCGGGGCACGTCGACTTCACGTACGAGGTCTCGCGGTCGCTCGCGGCGTGCGAGGGCGCGGTGCTGCTCGTCGACGCGGCGCAGGGCATCGAGGCGCAGACCCTCGCGAACCTGTACCTCGCGATGGAGAACGAGCTCGAGATCATCCCCGTGCTCAACAAGATCGACCTCCCGGCGGCCCAGCCCGAGAAGTACGCGGAGGAGCTCGCGAACCTCGTGGGCGGCGACCCGGACGACGTGCTCAAGGTCTCCGGCAAGACGGGCGCCGGCGTCGAGGCGCTGCTCGACCGCATCGTCGAGCGCGTGCCCGCGCCGGTCGGCGACGCCGACGCCCCGGCGCGCGCCATGATCTTCGACTCGGTCTACGACACCTACCGCGGCGTCGTGACGTACGTGCGCGTCGTCGACGGCAACCTCAACCCGCGCGAGCGCATCGTCATGATGTCGACCCGAGCGACGCACGAGCTGCTCGAGATCGGCGTCATCTCGCCGGAGCCGATCGTCACGAAGGGCCTCGGCGTCGGGGAGGTCGGCTACCTCATCACGGGCGTCAAGGACGTGCGCCAGTCGAAGGTCGGCGACACCGTGACGAACGCGGCGAAGCCCGCCGCCGACGCGCTCGGCGGCTACTCCGACCCGAAGCCCATGGTCTTCTCGGGCCTGTACCCGATCGACGGGACCGACTACCCGGTCCTGCGCGACGCGCTCGACAAGCTCAAGCTCAACGACGCCGCGCTCAACTACGAGCCGGAGACGTCGGTCGCGCTCGGCTTCGGCTTCCGCGTCGGGTTCCTCGGCCTGCTGCACCTGGAGATCGTGCGCGAGCGCCTCGAGCGCGAGTTCGACCTCGACCTCATCTCGACCGCGCCGAACGTCGTCTACGACGTGACGCTCGAGGACGGGACGCTCGTCAACGTGACGAACCCGTCGGAGTTCCCCGGCGGCAAGATCAAGCAGGTCAGCGAGCCGGTCGTGCGCGCGACGATCCTCGCGCCGAGCGAGTTCGTGGGCACCGTGATGGGGCTGTGCAACGACCGTCGCGGCCAGATGCTCGGCATGGACTACCTGTCCGAGGACCGGGTCGAGCTGCGCTTCACGCTCCCGCTCGCCGAGATCGTGTTCGACTTCTTCGACCAGCTCAAGTCCCGCACGCGCGGCTACGCCTCGCTCGACTACGAGCCGTCGGGCGACCAGGTCGCCGACCTCGTCAAGGTCGACATCCTGCTCCAGGGCGAGCAGGTGGACGCGTTCAGCGCGATCGTGCACAAGGACAAGGCGTACGACTACGGCGTCATGATGACGGCGAAGCTCAAGGAGATCATCCCGCGCCAGCAGTTCGAGGTGCCGATCCAGGCGGCCGTCGGCGCGCGCGTCATCGCCCGCGAGACGGTGCGCGCCATGCGCAAGGACGTCCTCGCGAAGTGCTACGGCGGTGACATCAGCCGCAAGCGCAAGCTGCTCGAGAAGCAGAAGGAGGGCAAGAAGCGCATGAAGAACATCGGGTCCGTCGAGGTCCCGAAGGACGCCTTCATCGCCGCGCTCTCCTCCGACGCCGCGGGCGGCAAGGACGCCAAGGACAAGTCGAAGAAGTGAGCCCGGCGCTGCCCGAGGGCGAGCCGGTCCCGCCCGACGGCTCGCTGCCCTCCTGGGTCGCGGGAGGCGCGGGCGGCACCGTGCCCGCGACCCGCGGGTTCGGGGTCTACCTGCACGTCCCGTTCTGCTCGGTGCGGTGCGGGTACTGCGACTTCAACACCTACACGACGTCCGAGCTCGGCGGGGGTGCGAGCCAGGCGTCGTACGCGAGCACGGCGCTGCGCGAGATCGACCTCGCCGCGCGCGTGCTGCACGACGCCGGGCTGCCCGAGCGGCCCGTCTCGACCGTCTTCGTCGGCGGGGGCACGCCCACGCTCCTGCCGGCCGGGGATCTTGTCCGCCTGCTCGGCGGCGTGCGCGACGCGTGGGGGCTCGCCCCGGACGCCGAGGTGACGACGGAGGCGAACCCGGACTCGGTGACGCCCGAGTCGCTCGCCGAGCTCGCGGCCGCCGGGTTCACGCGCGTGTCGTTCGGCATGCAGTCCGCCGTGCCGCACGTGCTCGCGACGCTCGAGCGCACGCACGACCCGCGCCGCATCCCGGACGTCGTGCGCTGGGCGCGCGACGCCGGCCTCCAGGTCTCGCTCGACCTCATCTACGGCACGCCGGGGGAGAGCCTCGGCGACTGGCGGGCGAGCCTCGAGGCCGCGCTCGCGACCGGCGTCGACCACGTGTCCGCGTACGCGCTCGTCGTGGAGGCGGGGACGAAGATGGCCGCCCAGGTGCGGCGCGGGGAGGTCGCGCTCCCGAGCGAGGACGACCAGGCCACGAAGTACGAGCTCGCCGACGAGCTGCTCACGGCGGCCGGCCTCACCTGGTACGAGGTGAGCAACTGGGCCCGTACCGACGCCGACCGCTGCCGCCACAACCTCGCGTACTGGCGCGGCGACGACTGGTGGGGGATCGGGCCCGGTGCGCACTCCTACGTCGCGGCGACCGGCGCCGCGCCTGCAGGGGCGTCGCCCGAGGACGCCCGCGTCGGCGTGCGGTGGTGGAACGTCAAGCACCCGCGCCGGTACGCGGCGCTGCTCGAGGCGGGCACGAGCCCCGCGGCGGGGCGCGAGCTCCTCACGCGCACGGAGGGCCGGCTCGAGCAGGCGATGCTCGGCGTGCGGCTGCGCGAGGGTCTCGACCTCGCGGTCCTCTCCCCGGCGGGACGCCACGCCGTCGCCGGGCTCGTCGCGAACGGGCTGCTCGACGGCCGCGCAGCGGTCGCCGGTCGTGCCGTGCTCACCCTGCGGGGGCGGCTGCTCGCGGACACGGTGGTCCGGACGATCACGGACGAGTGACGTCGGCCCGGGTCCACCGCGACCCGGGCGCGCCCCGCGGGGACGAGGCCCTCGGCGGCACCACCCTGCCCGCCGCCGTGCGACGGCCCCGTGCTCGCCGCGCGGTCCGGGCCGAGAACCGCCAAGGTGGACCCAGCACGTCGACGGAGCGTGCAGCCCGCAGCACGTGACGACGAGGAACGAGGTGCACGATGACCGACCCCACGAACCCGGGCGGCGAGCCGCCCCGCGACGACGAGCGCACCCCCGCCGACGGCGCGGGCGGCCCGCGACCGGACGCCACGCCACCGTCCGGTCCCGGACCCGGCCGGCCCGACGCCGCCCCGTCCGGGGGCGACGTCCCGCCCGCCTCGCCGTACGGCCCGGGCGGGGGAGCGCCGCACGACCCGGCCGCACCGCCGTCGGGCCCGCCCGCGTACGGCGCACCGGGTGCCTACGGCGCGCCGACCGGTGCGCCGGACGGCGCGGCCGGGGGACCGGGTACGCCCCCGCCGGGCGCGTACCCGCCCCCGTCCGGTGCGTACCCGCCGCCCGCCGGCGGATACCCGCCCCCCGCCGGGGGGTACCCGCCGCCGCCCGGGTCGTACCCGGGTGCCGCCGGAGGGTACGGGGGCCAGCCCGGCTACGGGGGCCCGGCGTTCGGCGTCGGCGACGCGATCTCCTACGGGTGGCGTCGCGTCACGTCGAACCTGGGGCCGTGGATCCTCGTCGCGCTGATCTTCCTCGCCGTCAACATCGCGTGGAGCTGGATCACGGGCGGGTTCGACCAGTTCCAGGACCAGTTCGACTACTCCGACACGAACTTCGCGGCCCTCGGCGGCCTCACCTTCACGAGCGTGCTGCTCGGGATCGTCGGCACCGCCATCGGCTACCTCATCACCGCGTTCTTCACGCGCGGCGCGCTCGACGAGGTGGACGGGCGTCGACCCGACGTCGCCGCGTTCTTCCGCATCGGGAACGTGCTCAACGTGCTGCTCGCGGCGCTCATCGTCGGCGTCCTGTCCGGCATCGGGCTCGTCCTGTGCGTCCTGCCCGGGCTCGCGATGCTGCTGTTCTCGGCGTTCGTGTACTACGTCGCGCTCGACCAGGGCGTCGACGCGATCACGGCGATCCGCACGAGCTTCTCGCTCGTCGCGAAGAACTTCGGGCAGGTGTTCCTGCTCCTGCTCGCCCTCGTCGGGATCAACATCCTCGGCGCGATCCCGTGCGGTCTCGGGCTCTTCGTGACGATCCCGCTGAGCTACGTCGCCGTCGGCTACGCCTACCGCCGTCTCACGGGCGGGGTGCCGGCCGCCTGAGACCCGGCCGACGCTGTCGCCGTGCCCCGGTACCGTCCGTCGGTACCGGGGCGCGGTGCGTCTCGAGCGCGGTACCTCACGCGCGGGGTGCGTCCCGCGCGCCCGCGACCGGTCAGGGCGCGGTGACGAAGTCGATGAGCTCCTCGACCCGCCCGAGCAGCGACGGCTCCAGGTCGGCGTAGGTGCGCACCGTGCCGAGGATGCGCTGCCACGCGCGGCCGACGTCCTCCGCGGTCTGCGCCGGCCAGCCGAGCTCGCGCAGGATCCCGCGCTTCCACTCCGTGCCGCGCTCAATCACGGGCCACCGCTCGAGGCCGATCCGGGCCGGCTTCACCGCCTGCCAGACGTCGACGTACGGGTGCCCGAGCACGAGCACCGTGCCCGCGGGCGACCGCCGCAGCGCCTCGTCGGCGATCCGCCGCTCCTTGCTGCCGGGCACGAGGTGGTCCACGAGCACGCCCACGCGACGCTGCGGCGTCGGGCCGAAGTCCGCGAGCGCCGCCGCGAGGTCGTCGACGCCGTGCAGCGGCTCGACGACGACCCCCTCCACGCGCAGGTCGTCGCCCCACACCTTCTCGACGAGCTCGGCGTCGTGCTTGCCCTCGACCCAGATGCGGCTCCCGCGCGCGACGTGCGCCCGCTGCCCGACGACGGCCCGCGAGCCCGAGGCCGTGCGCGTCGGCGCGGCGGGGGCGCGGGAGGTGACGGGCGGGGTGAGCTCGACGGGCGCGCCGTCGACCCAGAAGCCCGGCCCGAGCGGGAACGTGCGGGTCCGGCCCGCGCGGTCCTCGAGCACGACGACGTGCATCCCGCCCGACTTCTCGACCCGGACCACGGCCCCGACCCACCCGGTCTGCACCTCCTCGACGACGAGGCCGCGCTCCGCGGGCTGCGGGCGCGACACGGGCCGCGCGCGGTGGTGGGTGGGGGCGGGCGTGCCGCCGAGGACGTCGGAGCCGTAGCGGTCGAAGGACACGGCGTCACCCTAGGCCAGCGTCTGCCGCTCACCACCGAGATCGCCCCGTGCGTCGCGGGATCGGCCTCCCGCGGGGAGGTCCCGGGCGCCCGGCCCGGCCGCGCACGGCGGCTCCCGGCGCGCGCGCCCCCGGCGCGGGGTGGTACCACGGACCGATGAGCCAGCAGCGCGCGGAGCCGGACCCGAACCGCTGGCGCGTGCTGCCGGTCTGCCTCGCGGTGGGCTTCATCACGACGCTCGACGTGTCGATCGTCAACGTGGCCCTGCCGTCGATCGAGTCGTCGCTCGACGCGGGCCCGACCCAGCTCCAGCTCGTCGTCGCCGGCTACACGCTCGCGTTCGGGCTCGCGCTGGTGCCCGCCGGGCGCCTGGGCGACGCGGGCGCACGACGACCGCTCTTCATCGCGGGCCTCCTGGGCTTCGCGCTCATGAGCCTCGCGTCCGGGCTCGCGCCGACCGACACGTGGCTCGGCGTCGCGCGCCTGCTCCAGGGCGTGAGCGCGGGCGTCCTCAACCCGCAGGTCGTCGGTCTCATCCAGCAGCAGTTCCGCGGGTACGAGCGCGGGCGCGCGTTCGGCATGTTCGGCGCGACCATCGGCGTCTCGACGGCGCTCGGGCCCCTGCTGGGCGGGCTCATCATCGCCGCGGCGGGCCCGGAGACGGGGTGGCGGTGGGTGTTCCTCGTGAACATCCCCGTCGTCGCCGTGCTCCTGCCCTTCGCGTGGCGCCTCGTGCCCGGGCCGCCGCGCACCGGGTCGGGCGCGGCGCGCGGGCCGCGCCGGCTGGACCTCGTCGGGCTGGGCCTGCTCGGCGCCGCGACCCTCGGCGTGATGATGCCGTTCGTCACGACGACGGGCCGCGGCGACGACGCGTCGCGCTGGTGGTGGCTCGTGCCGGCCGCGGCCGCCGTGGTGGCCGCCGTCGGGTGGGAGCGGCGCTACCAGCGGCGCACGGGCGAGGCCGTGCTCGACCCGCAGGTCGTGGGGCTCGGGTCCTTCCGCAACGGCGCGCTGCTCGGCCTCGCGTACTTCGCCGGGTTCACGGGCATCTTCCTCGTCGTCACGCTCTACCTCCAGGACGAGCTGGGGTACACGCCGCTCCAGGCGGGGCTCGTCGGCACGCCGTTCGCGGTCGCGTCGGGCGTGTCGGCGTGGTTCTCGGGCCGCTGGGTCGCGCGCTGGGGCCGCGAGCTCGTCGTCGGCGGCGTCGTGCTCGTGCTCGTGGGGGTGGTCGCGGCGGAGGTCGTCGTGCGCACGCTCGGGGACGACCCGGGCGCCGTCGGCCCGGCGCTCGCGGTCGCGCTGCTCGTCGCGGGCGCGGGCAGCGGGACGGTCATCGCGCCGAACCAGACGCTCACGCTGTCCGAGGTGCCGGTGAGCCGGGCCGGGGTGGCGGGCAGCATGCTGCAGCTCGGCCAGCGCATCGGGTCGGCCGTCGGGATCTCCGTGGTCCTGTCCGTCTACTACGGCGGGCTCGCGAGCGGCGACTCGGCGGCGGACGCGACCGGGCGCGCGCTCCTGGTGACGATCGGCCTCGTCGCGGTCGCGCTCGTCGTCGGCCTCCTCGACCTGCGTTCGCGACGAGCGGAGGACCGCCGGACGGGCCGCGCGGACGCGTAGGATTGGCACTCGGAGGTCGAGAGTGCCGACTCCCGCACGCCCGCCCGGGCGGCGACGGTGCGGCACGCGGGAGGTGGACGTGAGCGAGGAGCGCCGGCTCGAGGTGCTGCGGGCCATCGTCGAGGACTACGTCCTCACGCGCGAGCCCGTGGGTTCGCGCGTGCTCACCGAGCGCCACAGCCTCGGCGTCTCGCCCGCCACGATCCGCAACGACATGGCGGCTCTCGAGGACGCGGGGTACATCGCCCAGCCGCACACGTCCGCGGGCCGGATCCCGACGGACAAGGGATACCGGCTCTTCGTGGACCGCCTCTCGGGCGTCAAGCCGCTGTCCGCGCCGGAGAAGCGCGCCATCGAGACCTTCCTGTCCGAGGGCGTGGACCTCGACGACGTCATCGCGCGCGCCGGGCGCCTGCTCGCCCAGCTCACCGGCCAGGTCGCCGTCGTGCAGTACCCGTCGCTGAGCCGGTCGGGCCTGCGCCACCTCGAGCTCGTGCCCGTCGGCGAGTCGCGGCTCCTCGTCGTCATCATCACGGACACGGGTCGCGTCGAGCAGCGCACGCTCGAGGTCGCGAGCCTGCCGGACGAGGGCACGCTCGTCGAGGTGCGCGCGCGGCTCAACGCCGCGGCCGCGGGCAAGCGCCTCACGGACCTCGCGCCCGGCCTCGCCGCCGTGACCGAGAGCTTCCACCCCGACGACGCCCCGCTCGTCCGCGCGGTGGGCGACCTCGTCGCCCAGACGCTCGCGGAGGAGAGCGAGGAGCGCCTCGTCCTCGCGGGCACGGCGAACCTCGCGCGCGCGGGCATGCGGTTCGAGCACGCGCTGCGCCCCGTCCTCGAGGCGCTCGAGGAGCAGGTCGTCCTGCTCGGGCTGCTCACCGAGATGGCCGCCGAGTCGGGCGTGAGCGTCCGGATCGGTCGCGAGACCCAGCTCGAGGGCCTCGCGGAGACCTCCGTCGTGACGACCGGTTACGGTAACGACGGTGACACGGTCGCGCTCGTCGGCTCGATCGGGCCGACCCGCATGGACTACCCCGGCACCATCGCGGCGGTGCGCGCGGTCGCGCGCTACCTGTCACGGGTGCTCGGCACGTGAGCCCCGCGGTCTCCCCGCCCGCGGCGGGCCCGCTCGACGACCACCCCCGACCCCTCCCGACCGGCCCCGCGCCGGCCTCACGACCCGCACCAGCAGAGAGTGACGTGTGAGCGACTACTACGAGATCCTCGGCGTGGCCCGTGACGCCAGCCAGGACCAGATCAAGAAGGCGTACCGCAAGCTCGCGCGCGAGCTGCACCCGGACGTCGCGGGCGAGGAGGCGGGCGACCGCTTCAAGGACGTCGCGCGCGCCTACGAGGTGCTGTCCAACCCGGAGAAGCGCCAGCAGTACGACCTCGGCGTCGACCCCAGCGCCCCCGGCGGCGGGGGCGGCGGCCCCATGGGCGGCGGCTTCGGCTTCCAGGACATCTTCGAGACGTTCTTCGGCGGCGCCCAGGCGCAGCAGGGCCCGATCCCGCGCGCCCGCCGCGGCCAGGACGCGCTCGTGCGGCTCGACATCGACCTCTCCGAGGCGACGTTCGGCGCGCAGCGCGAGCTCCAGGTCGACACGGCGGTCGTGTGCGGCACGTGCGGCGGCACCTGCTGCCGTCCGGGCACCTCGCCCCGCACGTGCGAGGTGTGCCACGGCCGCGGCACGGTCCAGCGCGTCGCGCGCTCGTTCCTCGGCCAGGTCATGACGAGCGCGCCGTGCGCCGCGTGCCAGGGCTTCGGCACGGTCATCCCCGAGCCGTGCGCGGAGTGCTCGGGCGAGGGCCGCGTGCGCAGCCGCCGCAGCATCACGGTCAACGTCCCGGCGGGCGTCGACACGGGCACGCGCATCAAGCTCACCGCGCAGGGCGAGGTCGGCCCGGCCGGCGGCCCCGCGGGCGACCTGTACGTCGAGATCCGCGAGCGCAACCACGACACGTTCGTGCGCCGCGGCGACGACCTGCACTGCACCCTCCAGGTGCCCATGACGGCGGCCGCCCTCGGCACCGTGCTCGAGCTGGAGACGCTCGACGGGCTCCAGGAGATCGACCTGCGCCCCGGCACGCAGCCGAACCAGATCGTCACGCTGAAGAACCTCGGTGTCGGGCACCTGCACGGCAGCGGGCGCGGCGACCTCAACGTGCACATCGAGGTCCAGGTGCCGACGGCCCTCGACCCCGAGCAGGAGCAGCTCCTGCGCTCGCTCGCCGCGCTGCGCGGCGAGGAGCGGCCCGAGCCCCGGCTCGCCGCCGCGCACCCGGGCGTGTTCTCGCGCCTGCGCGACAAGCTCTCCGGCCGCTGAGCGGGGCGCGGGCATGAGTGCTCCGGTGTTCCTCGCCGAGACGGGGACCGACGGCGTCGCGCCCGGCGACCGGTACGTGCTCGACGGCGCGGAGGGCCGGCACGCGGGCGTCGTGCAGCGGCGCGGCGCGGGCGAGCGCGTCGACGTCGTCGACGGTGACGGGCTCCGGCTGCGGTGCGTCGTCGAGCACGCCGAGTCGGGCCGCGTGACGCTCCTCGTGCAGGAGGTGGACCGCGAGCCGGCGCCGGACGTCGTCGTGACGCTCGTCCAGGCGCTCGCCAAGGGTGACCGCGACGAGATGGCGATCGAGGCGGCGACGGAGATCGGCGTCGACGTGGTCGTGCCGTGGCAGGCGGAGCGCTCCGTCGTCGTGTGGCGCGGCGAGCGCGCGGCGAAGTCCCGCGCGCGGTGGCTCGCGACCGTCCGCACGGCGACCAAGCAGGCCCGGCGCGCGCGCCTGCCCCGCGTCGAGGTCGCGCTCGACTCGCGCGGCCTCGCGGCGCGGGTCGTCGACGTCGTCGCGGCGGGCGGTCGGGCGATCGTCCTGCACGAGGAGGCGACGACGCCGCTCGCCGACGTCGGGCTGCCCGCCGGTCCGGCCACGGACGGCGCGCCCGCGCCCGAGGTGCTCGTCGTCGTCGGCCCGGAGGGCGGGATCTCCGACCGCGAGCTCGCCGACCTCACGGCGGCCGGCGCGGTCGCGGCGCGGCTCGGGCCCCACGTGCTGCGCACGTCGACCGCCGGACCGGTGGCCGTGGCGCTGCTCGCCGAGCGGCTCGGCCGCTGGGGCGTGGCCGGGACGCGTGGTCTAGCCTCGGGAGCATGACGAGCACCGACCTGCGCACCGACCCGGACTGCCTCTTCTGCCGCATCGTCGCGGGGGAGGTGCCGGCCGACGTCGTGGCGACCAGCGAGCGCTCGATCGCGTTCCGCGACATCGACCCGCAGGCGCCCGTGCACGTGCTCGTCGTGCCGCGCGACCACCACGGCGACATCGCCCAGCTCGCGGCGGCGGACCCGGAGCTGCTCGGCGACGTCGTCGCGCTGGCGGACGAGGTGGCGGGCGACCTGGCCGACGGCCAGTTCCGGCTCATCTTCAACTCGGGGCCGCGCGCCGGCCAGAGCGTGTTCCACGTGCACGGCCACGTCATCGCGGGCGCCGAGCTCGGCTGGTCGCCCGCCTGAGCCCTGCGCGAAAGCGCGTGTGACGCCCGGCCGCGCTCGGTACGATGGAAGCGATCTGCGGGGCGGTGGCCGTCCCGGACCCACTGCCCGACCGAAGGAGCGCAGCGGCGCAAGCCGGCTCATGACCTCTCTGTCCCGAGAACCCGACCCCTCGTCGCACCGGGTCGAGCACCGCATCGTCATCCCGAACCACGTGCCGATGGTGGCGCTCCTCGGTAGCCGCGACTCCGTGCTCCGGGCCGTCGAGGAGGGGTTCCCCGCCGTCGACGTGCACGTGCGGGGCAACGAGATCGCGGTCGCCGGCCTTCCGGGGGAGGTCGCGCTCGCCGCGCGCCTGCTCGACGAGCTCGTCGAGGTCGTCGAGGCCGGCACGCAGCTCACGGCCGACGTCGTCACGCGGTCCATCGCGATGCTCACCGCCGCGACGGCGTCGCGCCCGGCCGAGGTGCTGACGCTCAACATCCTGTCGAGCCGCGGCCGCACGATCCGACCCAAGACCGTGGGGCAGAAGCGCTACGTCGAGGCGATCGACGCGAACACCATCACGTTCGGGATCGGTCCCGCGGGCACCGGCAAGACGTACCTCGCGATGGCGAAGGCCGTGCAGGCGCTGCAGTCGAAGCAGGTCAACCGCATCATCCTCACGCGCCCGGCCGTCGAGGCGGGGGAGCGGCTCGGGTTCCTGCCCGGCTCGCTGACGGAGAAGATCGACCCGTACCTGCGCCCGCTGTACGACGCGCTGCACGACATGATCGACCCGGACTCGATCCCCAAGCTCATCGAGGCCGGGACGATCGAGGTCGCGCCGCTCGCGTTCATGCGCGGGCGCAGCCTCAACGACTCGTTCATCATCCTCGACGAGGCGCAGAACACGACCACCGAGCAGATGAAGATGTTCCTCACGCGCCTGGGCTTCGGGTCGCGCATGGTCATCACGGGCGACGCGACGCAGGTCGACCTGCCGGGCGGCACCCAGTCCGGCCTGCGCGTCATCGAGGACGTCCTCACCGGCGTGGACGACGTCGAGTTCTGCCGGCTCACGTCGTCCGACGTGGTGCGGCACCGGCTGGTGAGCGACATCATCGACGCGTACGCGCGGTGGGACCTGGCGAGCGGCGGGGGCCCGGGGAGCACCGGGTCGCGCCGCCGCGACGACGACCGCCGCGGACGCCCCGCGGCACGAGAACGACGGACGAGGGACGACGCGTGAGCATCGAGGTCAACAACGAGACCGAGGCCGAGGTCGACGAGGCCGAGTTCGCGGCGCTGGCACGGTACGTGCTCGACGCGATGCGCGTGCACCCGCAGAGCGAGCTGTCGATCCTCTTCGTCGACACGGACGTGATGAGCGAGCTGCACGTGCGCTGGATGGACGAGCCCGGCCCGACGGACGTGCTGTCGTTCCCCATGGACGAGCTGCGGCCCGGGCGCGACGGCGAGGTCGCCGGCCCCGGCCAGCTCGGCGACGTCGTGCTGTGCCCGGAGGTCGCCGCCCAGCAGGCGGTGACGGCGGGCCACTCGACGGCGGAGGAGATGCTGCTGCTCACGACGCACGGCATCCTGCACCTGCTCGGCTACGACCACGCCGAGCCGGAGGAGGAGAAGGAGATGTTCGCGCTGCAGCGCAAGCTGCTCCTGACCTTCCTCGCAGGCCGGTGAGCGGCGAACCCGTCGCGCTCCTGGCGGCCCTGACCGTCCTGACGGTCGTGCTCGCGGCCGCGCTGAGCGCGGGCGAGGCGGCGGTGCTGCGCGTGACGCGGGCGGCCGTCACGGAGGCCGCCCTGGGCGACGACCCGGCCGTGCCCGCCCGCCCAGACGGGCGTCGGGCGCTGGCGCTGCTCGCGGACCCGGCGGCGACCGTGCGCTCCGTCGGCTTCGTGCGCGTCGTCGCGGAGGTCGCGGCGGTCGCGTGCCTCACGCTGCTCGTCGCGGCGTGGCTGGAGCCGTGGTGGCAGGTCCTGCTCGTCGCGCTCGCGGTGAGCGTCGTCGTCGGGCTCCTCGTGGTGCGCGTGAGCCCGCGGTCCCTCGGCCGTCGCCACGCGGTGCGCGTCCTGCTGAGCCTGTCGCGCCTGCTCACGATCGTCGTCGGGGCCACGCGCTGGCTCACGCGGCTCGCCCCGGCGCCCGACGAGGGGGCCCACCAGCGCGAGCTCCAGGACATGGTGGACCGTGTCAACGAGTCCGAGGTCATCGAGGAGGAGGAGCGCGAGCTCATCCGCTCCGTGTTCGAGCTCGGCAGCACCCTCACGCGCGAGGTCATGGTGCCCCGCACGGACATGGTGACGACGTCGCGCGACACGCCCCTGCGCAAGACCCTCTCGCTCTTCCTGCGCTCCGGCTTCTCCCGCATCCCGGTCACGGGCACGTCCGCGGACGACCTCGTCGGCGTCGCCTACTTCAAGGACGTCGTGCGTGTCCTGCAGGGCGGTCCCGGGACCGACGCGCGGCCCGTGGGCGAGGTCGCGCGCCCCGCGATCTTCGTGCCCGAGTCCAAGCCCGTGGACGACCTGCTGCGCGAGATGCAGGCGTCGTCCTCGCACATCGCGATGGTCGTCGACGAGTACGGCGGCGTCGCGGGACTGGTGACGATCGAGGACGCGCTCGAGGAGATCGTGGGCGAGCTCACGGACGAGCACGACCGGCCGGAGCCCGAGGTCGAGGACCTGGGCGAGGGCGTCCTGCGCGTGCCCGCCCGCCTCGGCGTCGACGAGCTCGGCGAGCTCTTCGGCCTCGGCCTGGACGACGACGACGTGGACACCGTGGGCGGCCTGCTCGCCAAGGCGCTCGGCAAGGTCCCGCTGCCCGGCTCCGTGGCGGAGGTCCACGGGCTGCGCCTCGAGGCCGACCGCGTCCAGGGCCGCCGCAAGCAGCTCGCGACCGTCCTCGTCTCCACGGCGACCTCGCCCGACGCTCCGGTCCCCGCGCCGGACGAGCCCGACCCCGCGGCCGACACCCGTCAGCCCCTCCCCACCGTGAAGGACACCCCGTGAGCACGACCACCCCCGAGCACCGCTCCGGCTTCGCCTGCCTCGTCGGGCGGCCCAACGCGGGCAAGTCGACCCTGACGAACGCGCTGGTCGGCCAGAAGGTGGCGATCACCTCCGGGCGCCCCCAGACGACGCGCCACACGATCCGCGGGATCGTTCACCGCCCCGACGCGCAGCTCGTCCTCGTCGACACCCCGGGGCTGCACCGCCCCCGCACGCTGCTCGGCGAGCGTCTCAACGACCTCGTGCGCGAGACCCTCACCGAGGTCGACGTCATCGCGTTCTGCCTGCCCGCCGACCAGAAGATCGGCCCGGGCGACCGCTTCATCGCGAACGAGCTCGCGGAGCTCATGCGCGGGCGCCGCGGCACGCCCGTGGTCGCCGTCGTCACGAAGGCCGACCTCGTGGACCGCGGCACCCTCGCCGCGCACCTGCTCGCGGTCGACCGGCTGGGGGAGACGGCGGGCGGCTGGGCCGACATCGTGCCCGTCTCGGCCCAGGACGGCTACCAGGTCGACGTGCTCACCGACGTCCTCGTCTCCCACCTGCCCGAGGGCCCCGAGCTGTACCCCGGCGGCGAGCTCACGGACGAGCCGGAGGCCGTCATGGTCGCCGAGCTCGTGCGCGAGGCGGCGCTGGAGGGCGTGCGCGACGAGCTCCCGCACTCGCTCGCGGTCCAGGTCGAGGAGATCGTGCCCCGCGAGGGCAGCGGCGACGAGGCCACGGGCCGGCCGCCGCTGCTCGACGTGCGCGTCAACCTCTTCGTCGAGCGCGACTCGCAGAAGGCGATCGTCATCGGCCGCGGCGGCTCGCGCCTGCGTGAGGTGGGGACGCGCGCGCGGCACGGCATCGAGGCGCTGCTCGGCGCGCGCGTCTACCTCGACCTCCACGTGAAGGTCGCCAAGGACTGGCAGCGCGACCCGAAGCAGCTCCACCGGCTCGGGTTCTGACCCGGGGGGACGTCCCCCGTGCCGCCGTCGGGAGGGCACCAGGGACCGGCCGTCGGCCCGCGGCGTACGATTCCTCGGTGATCTTCCGGACCGCCGCGACGACGGCAGCCCTCGCGATCGTCCTCGCGATCGTCGGTGCGGTCACCGGGCCGCAGTGGGACCCGGTGCCCGTGACCGAGCACCTCGTCCCCGAGACGCCCGACACGACCGTCGGCGGGCAGCCGCCCGGCGGGGCCGCCCCGGTCGGCACCTACGACGTGCGCGAGACCGACGTGACGGTCCGGCTCGACGGCGCGACCGTCGGGGGCGTGCTGCGCGAGCCCGTCGACGCGGGCGACGACCTCCCGGGCGTGGTGTTCGTGCACGGTGCGGGGACCGGTCTGGCGTCCGAGGCGTTCGTGGACGTCGCGACCGACCTCGCGAGCGCGGGCGTCGTGACCCTCGTCCCGGACAAGCGGCTCGACACCTACACGACGCGGCACCGCGACTACGAGGCGATGGCGCGCGACTACGCGCACTCCGTGGACCTCCTGCGCGCGCGTCCCGGCGTCGACCCGGAGCGCGTGGGGCTGTACGGGGAGTCCGAGGGCACGTGGATCGTGCCCGTGATGGCGGCCGACGACCCGACGATCGCCTTCACCGTCCTCGTGTCCGCGCCGGTCGTGCCGCCGCGCCAGCAGGCCGCGTTCGCGGTCGACAGCTACCTGCGGAACACCGACGTGCCCCACGGGGTGTTCCGGGCCATCCCGCGCGCCGTCGGGATGGCGATCCCCGGCGGCGGCTTCGAGTACGCCGACTTCGACGTGGAGCCGTTCCTCGAGCGGCTCACCCAGCCGGTGCTCGTCGTGTACGGCACCGCGGACCCGTCGATGCCCGTCGAGCAGGGGGCGCGGCAGATCCTCGACGCCACGGGGCCGTCGTCGCAGGTGCCGGGCGGGGCCGACGTCACCGTGCGGTACTACGCGGACGCGAACCACGGGATCAAGATCGACGACGTGCTCGTGCCCGACTTCCCGCGCGACGTGAGCGCGTGGGTGACGTCCCTGCCCGCGAGCGCGACCGCGCTGCCGCAGGTCGCGGGCGCCGAGCCCACGCAGCAGTACCTCGCCGGGCCGGTCCCGTCGCCGCGCTGGCTGGGCAACGGCGACCTGTTCGTCGCCCTCGTCCTCGCCGCCGTCGGGCTGCTCGTGCTCGGCCCGCTCGTCGGCCTCGTCGGGGGCCTCGTGCGCCGGCTGCGACGGGTCGCGGGCCGGCCCGGAGCGCCCGCCGGTCTCGCGCCCGGCTTCCGCGTGCCGCTGGTGGGGCTCGGGGTCGGCGCGTTCGCGACGACGGTCGCGCTCGTCGTCTACCTCGTCGCCACCGCGCGGCTCGCGCTCGACTACGAGAAGGACGCGTGGGTCGTGCAGGGCGGCTGGATCGGGGTGCGGCTCGTCGGGCTCGCGACGCTCGTCGCGGGAGCCCTGCTGGTCAACCGGGCCGCCGAGGTCCGCTCCGCGCGCCGTGCGCACGACGAGCGCCGGGGCACCGGCGAGGCGGTCGCCGCGGACGAGGGCGGGAGCGTGCTGCAGGTCGCGCGGGGCGTGACCCCCCGCGTCATGCTGTGGTGCGTGATCGCGGGGTCGACCGTCCTGCTCGTCATCCTCGCGTACTGGGGCGTCTACCAGCTCGGCATCTAGACCCTGCCGGTGCGCCGTCGTCCGGGCGCGGCGGTCCCGCCGCTCGCCCGGCGCGGCCCGACGGGCGTGCGTATCGTGGACGGGTGAGGCGCCGTCGGCTCGCGCAGGACCGGGCGGCTCGTGCCGGGCACGTCACCCACGAGCCGACGACGGACGGTGCCGGGACGGCGGTCGGCGGCCTCGAGCTCCTGCCGCCCGAGCTGCGGTCCGACGACCGGTTCGACGCCGCCCTCGACGCCGCGCTCGCGAGCCCCGCCGAGGCGCCCGCCCACCGTCCGCCCGACGGGCCGCGACCCCGGGACGAGGACGGCCCGCCCGCCGTCCGGGGCGGGCACCACGACCGGGCGGCCCGCGACGTGCTGCCCCTGTCGCGCCCGCAGGACGAGCACCCGCCCACGGACCACGACACGCCCGGCCTCGCGCGGTCCGGCGCGCCCCGGCCGTCCCGGTCCGACGGGGGCGGCGAGTCCCCGCAGGTGCGTGCGGCCGGGCGCCGCTGGTTCCTGCACCCCGTCCCGTGGGTGGCGCTCGCGGTCGCCGTCGCGTTCGCCGGCTCCGTCGCCTTCACCGCGTCGATGGAGGACGCGCGGCCCGTGGACGTCACCGCGCTCGCCGGCGGTCTGCGGCCGCTCGAGGACCCGCCCGAGCCGCGCTGGTCGGTCCCTGTCGAGCCCGGCACCGAGGTCGTCCCCGCGGTCGGCGCCGTCGTGACCGTCGACGGGTCGCTCACGGCGTACTCCGTCGCGGACGGCTCGGTCCTCTGGCGGTCCGAGCGTCTCGGCGACCGTGCCACGTGCCTGCCGGCCTCGGGCGAGCCCGCGCGCGAGGTGGTGGTGTGCGCGGTGCCGACGGGGTGGCGCGAGCAGGCGGCCCGGCTCACCACCGTGCGCGCGACGACCGGCGAGGTCGTGGGGGAGCGCACGGCCGCGACGGCGGGGCGGCTGTCCGTCGTGCCGGTCGGTGCGACGGACGTCGTGCGGGCGTGGTGGCGCGGCGACGAGGTCGCGGTGGTGCGCGAGGACGCCGCGACCGGCGAGGTGCGGTGGGAGCGCACGCTCGCGCACGACGGCCTCGGGAGCGGTGGCGACGTCGTGCTCGACGTGCGCCGCGGCGTCGTCGACGTCCTCGCGCCGGGCGTCGCGGCGGCGCTCACGGAGGACGGCCTGTCGCTCGTCGAGGACGACGTGTGGACCATCGTCCAGCTCCAGGACGGGCGCTACGTCGGCAACGAGTACGGCCGCGGCACCGCCACGGTGTTCACCGCCGCGGGCGAGCCCGCGTTCCGGATCTCCGGCCGCGTGCTCGAGGCGCCCCTGTCGGACGGGTCCGCGCCGGGCGTCATCGTCACGAACACCTTCGGCAGCATCGTGGGCGTGGACGCCGCGACCGGGTCGGAGCTGTGGTCGTTGCCGGGCACGGGCATGCGCGCCGTCGCGCGCGTCGACGGCCGCGTCGTCGTCCAGACGGACTCGGCCTACCGCAGCGTCGACGCCCGCACGGGCGAGGAGGAGTGGGCCGTCACGCTCGAGGACGGCGGCCCCGGGCCGGTGCTCACCGACGGCCGGTCGCTGTTCGTCACGGAGCGGCAGCGCCGCCAGCCGGGGCTCGTGTCGATCGCGCTCGACGACGGGGCGGTCGAGTGGCGCTGGACGCTGCCGGAGGGCACCTACGACGTGCTCGCGGTCGAGGGCCGGCTCTTCCTCCTCGGGACCGGCGGGCTGACGGCGGTCTCGTGAGGTGCCGGGCGGGCGCGACGCCCTCCGGCGTCGCCGCCGGCACCGTCCGGATGGTGGCCCCGGGCCGCGTGGGCGCTTGAGCCGCACGTGATGAACCGGTAGAAACGGTCGGGGCCCCTCGGCCCGGCGTGCGTGCGACCGGCACCGCGCGACAGCGTAGGGAGTGCACGATGACCAACCAGACAGAGCCGGCCGAGGACCCGCAGCCCGGTGCTGCGGGCACCGGGCCGACCCCGGCGCCCCAGGGCGTCACGGCGGGTGACGGGGACTCCACGGCCGAGCGCGCACCGGACGGTGCGACGGGCTCGGCAGGGTCGGACCCGGACGCGGCGGGAGCCGCGGACACGGGTACGGAGAAGGACACGGGCTCCGCGCGCGAGACCGGCGGGACCGCGACGGCGACCGCCACCGCGTCGCCCTTCGCCGGGATCCCGGTGAGCGACTACGTGCGCGACGGCGTCGCCGCGCTGCTGCTCCTCGTCTCCCTCGCGCTGCCGTGGGACGTGTCGAGCCGCGCGTCGGACAAGATCGAGGTCGTCCTGCTGACGATCCTCTCGCTGCTGACGCTCGCGCTGCCGTACCTCGCGCGCACGGGCGTGCTCCCGACGACCTGGACCGTGCACACCACGCGCAAGGTCCGTCTGCTGGCCAACGCGCCGTACGTGCTGCTCGTGCTCGTCTACCTCGTGGTCGACGTCGTGGGCGGCGGCGACCTCGCCGACGGGTGGGGCGGGGTCGGCTCCGCCGCCGCGCTCGGCCTCGCGGGCGCGCTCCTCGCGGCGCAGCCGCGCGAGAGCGAGCTCGGGCCGCAGGACCAGGACCGCGCGGTCACCGACCGGTGGCTCCAGGCGCTCCTCGCGCTCGCGGCGCTCCTCGCCCTCACCGTCCTGCTCACGGTGATCCTCACCGCCACCGGCACGCGCCTCGGCGGCGCCCTGTTCGTGCTGCTGGTGATCGTGGCCGCGGTGTTCGTCCTCGCGCTCGCCGGGCTGCCGACGTACGGCACGTGGCGCCGGTCCGAGGCCGCGCGCCTCACGCTCGTCGGGATGGGCGTCATGCTCGCCGTCGGGTTTGTCCTCGGCTCGGGCAACAACGGGCTCGTGACGATCGAGAGCACGCACGGCGGCCGGTTCGGGCTCGTGCTCGTCCCGGCGCTCGCGGCCGTCGCCGCGGCGCCCGCGGTGCACCGCGCGATGGCCGCCGCGGACCCGGTGACCACCTGGGTGCGCGTGGCCGTCAACGCCCTCGACCTCGTGCTCGTCGTCGCGGGCTACGTCGCCGTGAGCGCCGTGCTCACCCTGGCCGACGGCGCACGCGGCGTCCCGGTCGTCCTCGCCGTGATCGTCGGTGTCCTCGCGGCCGCCGTCGCGTTCGTCGCGCGCCGCTCGCTCGCTCGCGACGCCGCCACCGGGCGCCCGCTCGCGCTCGGCGGCGCCGGCGTCGTGGCGCTGCTCGGCATCGTGCTGCTCGTCGTGACCTCGAACCGCGTCGTGCTCGGCGGCGGTGTGGAGCACGTGCTGCTCGCCTTCGGCCTCCCGCTGCTCGTCGTCGGGGCGCTCACCGTGCCGCGCGAGGTGCGCGCCTACTTCGCCGAGCACCGCCCCGTGCCCGCGGCCACCGGGGCGGAGGCGGCACGCGCGTACGTGTGGCAGCCGCCCGCGCCGAAGCAGCCCAAGCCGGCCCGGCCCGCGCCCGCCCCGGCGGGCCCGCCGACCGGTGCGCACCCGACGACCGGGCACACGGGTGCCTACCCGGGCTCGGGTGCCTACCCGGCCACCGGGCCGGCGGGCACCTACCCGCCCGCCGGGCACACGGGGCCCGTCCCGACGCAGCAGGCGCCGGACCGGCGGTTCGCCGCGGGGTCCGACGCGACCGAGGTGCTCCCGGTCCAGCCGGCGGAGCCGGAGCGCAGCGGGTACGCCGCGCGTCCCGGCCTCACGCCCGACGAGGGCCCGTCGACGGCGGTCCTGCCCGCCTACCAGGAGGAGCAGCCGGGCACCGGCCCGCAGCCGACCGCCCAGCAGCCCGGCCAGGGGTACCCCCAGCAGGGCTACGGCCAGCAGCAGGGCTACGCGCCCTCCGGGCCGGGGCAGCAGGGCTACGCGCCGCAGGGGTACGACCAGCAGGGCTACGGCCAGCAGGGTTACGCCCAGCAGCCCGCGGCGCAGCAGCCGTCGTACGCCCCGCCGGCCCAGCCGGCGGGCTTCACCGCGGCCCAGGCGCTCGACCCGGGCACGCCGCTCGAGGTCCTGGCGCAGATCGTCCAGGACGCGCCGCACCTGCGGCCCCAGGTCGCGGCGAACCCGTCGACGTACCCCGCGCTGCTCGAGTGGCTCGGCAACCTCGGCGACCCGGCGGTCGACGCGGCGCTGCGCTCGCGACGCGGCTGACGCACCCCGGCGCCCGGCCGGCCCTCCGCGCGAGGGCCGGCCGGGCGCACCCACGCCGTGCCCGAGGAGCGGACGTCCCGGGCGCGCGGACGGCGGAGGAGTACAGTGGCGTCGTGCACCTGATGCGGCAGCTCCTCCTTCGTTGCCGCGGCGAGGCCCTGTAGCCGGTTCCTCGTCGCGGTGGTTGGTGTGCCGGCTGACACCGATCAGGACGACCCCGAAGGACCGACGATGAACGCCTCCGCCCCCACCTCGACGCCCACCGCCGCGGACCCGAACCCGCAGCAGCCGTCGGGCATGCCGATCCACAAGTACCTGCCGTTCCACCGGCAGATCGACGTCTCCCTGCCCGACCGCACGTGGCCGGACAAGCGCATCGAGACCGCGCCCCGCTGGTGCGCCGTCGACCTGCGCGACGGGAACCAGGCCCTCATCGAGCCCATGAACGCGGAGCGCAAGCTGCGCATGTTCGAGCTGCTCGTCGCGATGGGCTACAAGGAGATCGAGGTCGGCTTCCCCTCGGCCTCGCAGACCGACTTCGACTTCGTGCGGATGCTCATCGAGGAGGACCGCATCCCGGACGACGTCGTCATCCAGGTCCTCACGCAGTCCCGCGAGCACCTCATCGCGCGCACGTACGAGGCGATCAAGGGCGCGAAGCAGGCGATCGTGCACCTCTACAACTCGACGTCCGTCCTGCAGCGCGAGGTCGTGTTCCGCTCGGACGAGGACGGCATCATCGCGATCGCCGTCGACGGCGCGCGGCTGTGCAAGAAGTTCGAGGAGACCGTCCCGGAGACGACGGTCTACTACGAGTACTCGCCCGAGTCGTACACCGGCACGGAGCTCGAGTTCGCGGCCCGCATCTGCAACGAGGTGCTGGAGGTCTTCGAGCCCCGCCCCGACCGCAAGGTCATCATCAACCTGCCCGCCACGGTCGAGATGGCGACGCCGAACGTCTACGCCGACTCGATCGAGTGGATGAACCGGCACCTGCACCACCGCGAGAACGTCGTGCTGTCGCTGCACCCGCACAACGACCGCGGCACGGCGGTCGCGGCCGCCGAGCTCGGCTACCAGGCGGGCGCGGACCGCATCGAGGGCTGCCTGTTCGGCAACGGCGAGCGCACCGGCAACGTCTGCCTCGTCACGCTGGGCATGAATCTGTTCAGCCAGGGCGTGGACCCGCAGATCGACTTCTCCGACATCGACCACGTGCGCCGCACGGTGGAGTACTGCAACCAGCTCGGCGTCCCCGAGCGGCACCCCTACGCGGGCGACCTGGTCTTCACGGCGTTCTCCGGCTCGCACCAGGACGCCATCAAGAAGGGCTTCGACGCGATGGCCGTCCGTGCGGAGGCGGAGGGTGCCACGGTGGACGACATCACGTGGGCCGTCCCGTACCTGCCGATCGACCCCAAGGACGTCGGCCGCTCGTACGAGGCCGTGATCCGCGTCAACTCGCAGTCCGGCAAGGGCGGCATCTCCTACCTGCTGAAGTCGGAGCGCCACCTCGACCTGCCGCGCCGTCTGCAGATCGAGTTCTCGCAGTCCGTGCAGCAGCACACCGACGCGCACGGCACGGAGGTCACGGGCGAGGACATCTGGCGCCTCTTCTCGGACGAGTACCTGCCCGTCGAGCCCGGTTCCGGCCTGGAGCCGTGGGGCCGGCTCAAGCTGCGCTCCACGCGCGCGTCGTCGAGCGAGGACGGCCCCGACACCCTGAGCGTCGACGTCCTCGACCGCGGCGAGGAGCTGACGCTCGAGGGCACGGGCAACGGCCCGGTCGCGGCGTTCGTCGACGCGATCGCGCAGGTGGGGGTCGACGTCCGCGTCCTGGACTACGCGGAGCACGCGCTCTCGGAGGGCGGGGACGCCACGGCCGCGGCGTACGTGGAGTGCCAGGTGGGCGACGACGTCCTGTGGGGCGTGGGGATCGACCCGTCGATCACGACCGCCTCGCTCAAGGCCATCGTGTCCGCAGTGAACCGCGCGGAGCGTGCCCAGGGCTGACCGCCCTCCCGCCGATCTCGCCGACGGCCCGGACGACCTCGTCGTCCGGGCCGTCGGCGTTTTGTCGACACGGTGTTGGTAAGATGCCGACGCACTGTCGACAACTTTGGAAGGCTCCTCATGTTCCTCGCGTTGCGCGAGCTCGTCTTCGCGCGCACCCGCTTCCTGCTCATGGGCGGTGTCGTCGCGCTGGTCGCGGTCCTCGTCGTCCTCCTCTCCGGGCTGTCCGCAGGCCTCGTCAACGACGGCGTCTCCGGCCTCAAGCGCACGCCCGTGACCGACTTCGCCTTCGCCGAGGGCACCGGGACGGACGCCGCGTTCACGCGCTCCGTCATCGAGACGGACCAGGTCGGCACCATGGCCGAGCAGCCCGGCGTGCTCGAGGCCGCCCCGTACGGCCTGCTGCTGGCGAACGCGCACCAGGAGGACGGATCGCCCGTCGACCTCACCCTCGTGGGCGTCGAGCCCGGCTCTTTCGTGGCCCCGGCCGCGATCGCGGAGGGCGACGCCGTCGGGGCGGCGGACGGCATCGTCGTCTCCGCGACCGCCGCCGAGGACGGCCTCGCCGTCGGCGACACCGTGGACCTCGCGCGCCCGGAGCGCACGCTCACCGTCGTGGGCGTCCTCGAGGACCAGCACACGTTCGGCCACGTCGACATCGCCTACCTCCCGCTCGGCACGTGGCAGGAGCTCCTCGCCGGGGCCGAGCAGCCGGGAGCCGACGTGCCGGACGTCGCGACCGCCGTCGCGCTGCGCACCGACCCCGGGTCGTTCGACCGCGAGGCCGCCGACGCGGCGTCGGGCACGGTGACGCGCACGCTCACCGAGTCCTTCGACGCGTCGCCCGGGTACACGGCCGAGACCGCGACCCTCCTGCTCATCCAGGTGTTCCTCTACGCCATCTCGGCGCTCGTCGTCGGGGCGTTCTTCACCGTGTGGGTCATCCAGCGCCGGCACGAGATCGCCGTCCTGCGCGCCATGGGGGCGCGACGCCGCTTCCTGCTCGCCGACTCCCTCGGCCAGGCCGCCGTGCTCCTGCTCGCCTCGATCGGCGTGGGGTTCGCCCTCGGCGTCGCGGCGGGCGCGGGCCTCGGCGCGTCGCCGATGCCGTTCGCGCTCCAGGCGCCCGACCTCGTGCTGGCCGGCGTCCTGCTCTTCGTCCTCGGCATGGGCGGAGCGGCCGTCGCCGTCGCGCGCATCACCTCCGTCGACCCCCTGACCGCCCTGGGAGGGCAGCGATGAGCACCACCACCCCCGCCACGCCCGTGCTCGAGATCGACCGGGTCACCGTCCGCCACGGCGACGGCGACACCACGGTCGTCGCGCTCGACGAGGTGAGCCTGAGCGTCGCCGCGGGCGAGCTCGTCGGTGTCGTCGGGCCCTCGGGCTCCGGCAAGTCGGGCCTGCTCGCCGTCGCCGGCGCGCTCACGGCGCCGGAGTCCGGGTCCGTCCGCCTCGAAGGGGTCGACCTCGGCGCGACGAGCGACCGCGAGCGGGCCCGGCTGCGGCGAGAGCGCATCGGCTTCGTCTTCCAGTCGGGCAACCTCCTCCCGGCGCTCACGAGCGTCGACCAGCTCCGGCTCGCGCTGCGGGTCGCCGGGATCGACGAGCGCGACCCCCGCGCCCGCGACCCCCGCGAGCTGCTGGGCTCGGTGTCCATGAGCCACCGCGCCGACCGCCGTCCGGACCAGCTCTCCGGCGGCGAGCGGCAGCGCGTGGGGATCGCCCGCGCGCTCGTCGCGAGCCCCGCGCTGCTCCTCGTCGACGAGCCGACGGCGGCGCTCGACCGGGCACGCAGCCACGAGGTCGTGAGCCTGCTGGCCCGGGAGGTCGAGGCCTACGGCGCGGCGGCGCTCATGGTCACGCACGACCACGACGTGCTCGAGCACTGCCACCGGGTCGTCGAGATGGTCGACGGGCGGCTCGGGCTGCCCGCGGTGGCCGGCTGACGTCGGCGGGCGGCCCCGGAGGGCCGCACCACCGCCCCCGGTCGGGCATGATGGTCCGGCCGGGGGCCGTCGCGCTCCCGGGGGAGCGCTCCGCAGAGCGCTCCGGGAAGGAGGACCCTCGTGCCCAAGATCGCCGCCCCGACGGTGGCCGAGCACCGCGCGGCGCAGCTCCGGACCCTGCTCGACGCCGCGCGCGACCTCATCCGCGAGGACGGCAGCGGGCTCACGCTCGCGGCGGTCGCGGCGCGGGCCGGGCTCGCCCGGTCGAGCGTCTACCAGTACTTCCGGTCGCGGGAGGAGCTGCTCGACGCGGTCGTCGCCGACGTCGTGCCGCGGTGGTCCGCGCGCATCACCGCCGCGGTGGCCACCGCGGCGTCGCCGGAGGACGCGATCGTCGCCTACGCGCGCGAGAACCTGCTCCTCGTGGCCGAGGGCGAGCACGCCGTCGTCGCCGCGCTGCGCGCCGAGGCGGGCCGCGAGGCGCTCGCCCAGCAGAGCGCCGCGATGCACGCGACGATCCTCGTGCCGCTCGTCGAGGCCCTGGAGCAGCTCGGCGTCCCGGACGCCGCGCGCTCCGCGGAGCTCGTCAACGCCGTGGTGCTCGCCGCGGCCCGCCAGGTCGAGGCCGGCGAGGACGCGGGCACGACGCTGGCCCGGGTCCGCGCGGTCCTCGGGTGCCTCGCGCCCGCGTGACCACCGTCGGCGGGTGGTGCGCGCCGTGTCGGCGGCGTGACGGACAATAGGGGCGTGGTGCTGTACCGAGACGACGCGATCGTGCTGCGCGCCCAGAAGCTGGGCGAGGCGGACCGCATCGTCACCCTCCTGACGCGCGAGCACGGGAAGGTGCGCGCCGTCGGCAAGGGCGTGCGCCGCACGTCGTCCCGGTTCGGCGCGCGGCTCGAGCCGTTCATGCTCGTGGACGTCCAGCTCTACGCGGGCCGGTCGCTGGACACGGTGACGCAGGCGGAGACGATCGGCCCGTACGCGCGCCGGATCTGCGAGGACTACGGCCTGTACACGGCGGGCGCCGCGATGCTCGAGACCGCGGAGCGCCTCGTCGCCGACGAGCGCGAGCCCGCCGTGCAGCAGTACTGGCTGCTCGCGGGCGCGCTGCGGGCGCTCTCGGAGCACGCGCACGCGCCGGGGCTCGTGCTCGACTCCTACCTCCTGCGCGCGCTCGCCGTCGCGGGCTGGGCGCCCTCGTTCGTCGACTGCGCGCGGTGCGGCGAGCCGGGCCCGCACCACGCGTTCGCCGTCGCGCAGGGCGGGGCCGTGTGCTCGCGCTGCCGCCCGCCGGGCTCGACGGCGCCCGCGCCCCAGACCTTCGCCCTGCTCGCCGCGCTGCTCGCGGGGGAGTGGGACGCGGCCGACGCGTCGGACGCCCGGCACCGCAAGGAAGCGAGCGGCCTCGTGGCCGCGTACAGCCAATACCACCTGGAGAGAACGTTGCGATCACTGCGCATGGTGGAGCGGGACGCCCCCGCCCCGCACGTCCCCGCCGTCCCGCACGCCGACGAGGCCGCCGCCTCCGCGGACCCAGGCGCCGGCGCCGGGGCGGACGCCTGATGGCGCGGCGCACGTACCAGCCGCCGTTCCCGCACCCCAGCGGTGCGCGGCCCCCGGCGATCCCGGCGCAGTTCGTGCCGAACCACGTGGCCGTCGTCATGGACGGCAACGGCCGCTGGGCCAACGCGCGCGGGCTGCCGCGCACCGCGGGCCACGAGGCCGGCGAGGCGGCGCTGCTCGACGTCGTCGCGGGCGCCATCGAGATCGGCGTCAAGCACGTGTCGGCGTACGCGTTCTCGACCGAGAACTGGAAGCGCTCGCCCGACGAGGTCCGCTTCCTCATGGGCTTCAACCGCGACGTGATCCGGCGTCGCCGCGACGAGATGGACTCGTGGGGCGTGCGCGTGCGGTGGGCGGGGCGTCGTCCGCGGCTCTGGGCGTCCGTGATCAAGGAGCTCGAGGTCGCGGAGGAGCAGACGAAGCAGAACGACGTCTGCACGCTCACGATGTGCGTCAACTACGGGGGTCGCGCCGAGATCGCCGACGCCGCGGCCGCCATCGCGCGCGAGGTCGCCGCCGGGCGGCTCGACCCGCGCAAGGTCACGGAGCGGACCGTCCAGCAGCACCTCGACGAGCCCGACCTGCCGGACGTCGACCTGTTCCTGCGCAGCTCGGGCGAGCAGCGCACGTCGAACTTCATGCTGTGGCAGGCCGCGTACGCGGAGCTCGTGTTCCTCCCGGAGCCCTGGCCCGACGTGGACCGTCGCTCGCTGTGGCGCGCCGTCGAGGAGTACGCGCGCCGCGACCGCCGCTACGGCGGCGCGGTCGACGCGGTGGGCGGGACGGCGGGCGGCACGGCCTGACGCCGTGCGCGGGCGGCGCGCGCCCTGTCGCCGGGACGCCGTGGGAGGCGGCCGGTAGCGTGCGCGGCATGACTCTGAGCATCGGCATGGTGACCGTCGACTCCACCGACCCGCGGCCGCTCGCCCGGTGGTGGGCGCGCCGCCTCGGCGGGCGGCTCGTCGACGAGGCGGACGGGTGGTTCCTCGAGGTCGTGCCCGCCGAGGGGGTGACGGCTCCGGTCCTCGGGTTCCAGCGCGTCGAGGACCCGACGCCCGGCAAGAACCGGCTGCACCTGGACCTCGGCACGTCCGACCGCGAGGCGGACGTCGCGGCGCTCGTGGCGGACGGCGCGACGCTCGTCGGCGAGCACACCATCCCCGGGTACCGCTGGGCGGTGCTGGCCGACCCGCAGGGCAACCAGTTCTGCGTGGGCGCGCCCGAGGAGCCGACGAGCGTCGGCTGAGGCGGGGTCGTCCCGTCAGGGCGGCCCGTCAGCGGGCCAGCGCGTCGAGCCGGGCGGCGAGCTCGGCCGGGCGGCTGAGCGCCACGAGGTGGCCGCCCGGCATCGTCTCGACCTCCGCGCCGAGCCGCTCGCGCGCGACGGCGCGCTGGAAGGGCGGCGGGAAGAGCCGGTCGTCGTCGCCCTGCAGCACGACCGTGGGCACGGCGGGCCAGGCGCGGGCCGGCCACGGCTCGGCGAAGGACCGCTCGGACGGCTGCCGGTCGCTGCGCTGCACGACGGCCGCGACCGGCTCCGGCACGTCGTGGAAGAAGTCGTCCACGGGGTCGAACGGGCCCAGGCCCGTGGCGGCACGACGCGCGGCGTGGTCCGTCGCGCGCCACCAGTCGCCCCCGCTCTCGCCCGGTCGCGGGATCATCGGGTTGAGCAGCACGAGCAGGCGGACCGCCTCGCGCTCGCACACGAGCGGCCCGACGTACGCGCCCATGGACTGGGCGACGACGACGAGGTCGTCCCGCTCGGCGGCGGCCGTCGCCCGGTGCAGCGTCGTGACCGCGACGTCGGTGAGGTCCGCCCAGCCGTGGCCCTCGTCGTGCTGGGGCAGGTCGACGGCGACCGGCCGGTGGCCGAGCCGGTCGAGCTCCGGGACGAGCAGGTCCCAGTACGCGGGGTCGCCGCCGGCGCCGGGCAGCAGGAGGAACGTCGTCATGGGGGTTCGGACGGTCCGGGCCCCGTCATCTCATCGGTCGGCGCGCGGCGCGCCCTCGTCGCGGGGGAGCGTCGCCTGCCCGTCCAGGGCGGGGACGTCGCCGGCGGTCGTGCCGGTCGGCACGACCGCGGCGTCGGCGCCCGCCCGGGCGGCCCGACGGCGGACCATGAGGACCACCGCCACGACGACCACGACGACGATCGCGACGAGCACCGCGACGCCCGTCGGCGAGCCCGTCGCGGCGGCGAACGCGGCGGTCCACACCGCCCACCCGACGGTCGCGTAGATCGTCGCGTGCACCGCGCACCCGAGGATCATGGCCGCGAGGTAGCGCCCGAACGGCATGCGCACGACGCCCGCGGCGGCGTTGATCACGGTCTTCGTCCCGGTCGCGAGGAACGACGCGGGCACCGCGAGCACGCCCCACCGTCGCACGGTCTCGATCCCGCGTGCGGCCGACCGCCCGGACAGCCAGGCGTGGACGCGCGCGACCCACGGCTTGACGGGGCGCGTGCGGTCGAGCGTCCACGTCGTGACGAGGCGCGCGATCCAGTAGGTGGCCTGCGTCCGCACGAACGCGATCGCGAAGAAGAAGGCGAAGAGCGCGGCGAACGGGGCGCCGTCCAGCGCGTCGGGCACCGCTCAGTCCTGGACGGCGGTGGCCCGCGCGCAGCCCGCGCACGTGCCGAACAGCTCGATGGTGTGCTGGATGTCGACGAACCCGTGCGAGGTGCCGACCTGGTTGGCCCAGGCCTCGACCGTCGGGCCGTCGATCTCGACGGTCCGGCCGCACGCCCGGCACACGAGGTGGTGGTGGTGCTCGCGGCGCTCGCACCGGCGGTAGAGGTTCTCGCCCTCCTCGGTGCGCAGCACGTCCACGTCGCCGCCGTCCGCGAGGCTCTGCAGCGTGCGGTAGACGGTCGCGAGCCCCACGTTGTCGCCGCGCGTGCGCAGGATCTCGTGGAGCTGCTGCGCGCTGCGGAAGTCCTCCAGGTCCTCCAGCGCGTCCGAGACGGCGGCGCGCTGGCGGGTCATGCGCTGCACGGGTCACCTCCGGTGGTGCGGTGGGTCGACCCCGAGGGTACGAGGTCGAGCTCGACGTCGTCGGGGATGTCCGGGTGCGGGTCCCGCGCGACGCGCGGCCGCCGGCGGACCCACAGGGGTCGCAGGACGGCGACGACGAGGTACGTCGCGATCGCGAGGACGACGATCGTCGCACCCGGCGAGACGTTCTTCCAGTACGTGAAGGACAGCCCGACGACGCACACGACCACCCCGACGACCGACGCGACGAGCATCGTGCGGCGGAACGAGCGGGTGACGAGCTGGGCGACCGCGACGGGCACGATCATGAGGGCGCTGACGAGCAGCAGCCCGACGACCCGCATCGACACGGTCACGGTGAGCGCGGCGACGACGGCGACGGCGATGTTCAGCGTGCGCACGGGCAGGCCCGACGCGCGCGCGAACTCCTCGTCGTGGCTCACCGAGAACAGCGCGGCCCGCAGGCCGACGCCGACGAGCAGGATCACCGCGCTGAGGACGACCGTGAGGACGAGGTCCGACGACGTCACCGTCGAGATCGAGCCGAACAGGTACTGCATGAGGCTGCCGGAGGAACCGCCCGCGAGGCCGATGAGCAGGACGCCGCCCGCGATGCCGCCGTAGAAGAGGAGCGCGAGCGCGAGGTCACCGCTCGTGCGGCCCCGCTCGCGCACGACCTCGATCGCGACCGCGCCGAGCACCGCCGCGACGACCGCGCCGGGGATCGCGAGCGCGTCGTTCGGCACGACGCCCATCGCCGCGCCGACGAGCCACCCGAGCGCGACGCCGGTGAGCGCGACGTGCCCGATGCCGTCGCCGAGCAGCGAGAGCTTGCGCTGCACGAGGTACGTGCCGACGACGGGGGCGCTGACGCCGACGAGCAGCGCCGCGAGGAGGGCGCGCTGCATGAGCGGGTCGGTGAGCAGCAGGGAGATCTCGGAGAACAGGGTGGTCATGAGGCCGTCCTGGGTGCGTGGCCTGCGGAGAGGTCGGGGTTCAGGGTGTCGGTGAGGCCCGTCTCCGGGCCCGCGGGGCGGTTGTCGCCGTCCACGGGCTCGTGCGGGTGCAGGTGCTGGTGCGTCGCGCCCGCGTGCGTGGACGACGCGCGGGGCGGGGCGCCGTCGTGCACGACGCGCCCGTGGCGCAGGACGACCGCACGCTCGACGAGCGGGGCGAGCGCCCCGAGCTCGTGGAGCACCACGAGGACCGTGAGGCCGTCGCCCACGAGCCGCGTCATCGTCGCGGCGAACGCCTCCTGGCTCGGCTTGTCGACGCCCGCGACGGGCTCGTCGAGCACGAGCAGGTCGGGCCGGCGCACGAGGGCGCGCGCGATGAGCACGCGCTGCTGCTGCCCGCCCGAGAGCTCGGCCGTCGAGTCGTCGGCGCGGTCCGCGAGGCCCACGAGCTCGAGCGCCTCGACCGTGCGGTCGCGCCACCCGCGCGGGAGCCGGAGGCGGCCCCCGCCGAGGAGCCCGGACGCGACGACCTCCGACGCGGTGGACGGCATGCCCGAGGGCGCGCTCACGCGTTGCGGCACGTAGCCGAGCCGCCGCCACGGCAGCCGCGGGCCGAGCGGGGCGCCGAACAGGTCGACGGAGCCGCGGGAGAGCGGCACGATCCCGACGAGCGCGCGGACCAGCGTCGACTTGCCCGAGCCGTT
Source organism: Cellulosimicrobium sp. AB352 (assembly GCF_049538415.1). Lineage (NCBI taxonomy): Bacteria > Bacillati > Actinomycetota > Actinomycetes > Micrococcales > Promicromonosporaceae > Cellulosimicrobium > Cellulosimicrobium sp. AB352. Next base: position 99,522 of record NZ_JBMVFX010000003.1, read on the forward strand.
CGCGCCGAGGAGCGAGACGACCTCGCCCGCGCGGACCGAGAGGTCGATGCCGCGCAGGATCTCGCTCCCGCCGAGGGTCACGTGGACGTCCCGCGCGGCGATCAGCTCCGGTGCGTCCGTCATGCGCACGCGAGGCCGGACGTGAGCGCCTCGAGGTTGGACTCCATGACCTCACGGTAGTCCGTCGCGCCCTCCGCGAGGCTCTCGAGCGGGTCGAGCAGCGCGGTCCGGACGCCGAGGTCGTCGGCGAGCGTCTGGGTCACCTTGGGGCTGACGAGCGTCTCGAAGAAGAGCGTGGTCACGCCGTTCTCCCGGACGACCTCGCCCACCTCGCGCAGGCGCGCAGGGGAGGGCTCTGCCTCGGGGTCGATCCCGGAGATCCCGACCTGGTGCAGGTCGTAGCGCTCTGCGAGGTAGCCGAAGGCCTCGTGGGAGGTGACGAGCGTCGCGCCCGCGCACGGGGCGAGCGCCCCGGCGAACTCGGCGTCCAGGTCGTCGAGGTCCGCGGTGAGGGCGGCGGCACCGGCCGCGTAGTCGTCGGCGTGGTCGGGGTCGATCGCGGAGAGCTCGTCGGCGACGGCGTCGCCCACGGCAGCCAGGCGTGTCGGGTCGAGCCAGAAGTGCGGGTCCGTGGGGCCGTGGTCGTGACCGTCGCCGGACTCGTCCGCGTGCTCGGCGTGCTCCTCCGCGGTCTCGTCGGCGTGCTCGCCCTCGCCGCCGGGGTGCTCCTCGAGCCCGGCCGACGCCGCGGCGTCGACCACGTGCTCGGGGGCGCGCTGCTCGATGCCCTCGTCGACCGCGGGCTGGAACCCCGAGAGGTAGACGACGAGGTCGGCGTCGCCGATCGAGCGGACCTGCGCGGGCGCGAGCTCGAGGTCGTGCGGCTCGGCCGCGGGCGGCGTGAGGTTCGCGACGTCGACGTGCTCCCCGCCGACCTGCTCGACGACGTACTGGAGCGGGTAGAACGACGCGAGCACCTGGAGCCGGCCGTCGTCGCCGCCTCCTCCTCCCGAGCCGCCGTCCCCGGGGGAGTCGCCGGGGGAGCACGCCGCGACGAGCGCGGCCGTGGCGAGGGCGGCGGTGGTGGCGAGGGCGCGACGGCGCCGGGCAGGGGAGCGGTGCATGACCACCAGTGTCCGCCTTCTTGAGAATGAATGTCAAAACCGTTCCCGGTGAGCCGGGTCACGGCCGGGTACGCTGGTCGGTCGGCGCCCGTGCGGGCGTCGCCCACCCGTCCAGCCCCCACGAGCCACGTGCGGGGCCGTGAGCACCAGGAGTGATGTCCGTGGCCGCAGCGCCCTCACCCACCGCCCGTCTCGACGCCGTCGTCTCCCTCGCCAAGCGGCGCGGGTTCGTCTTCCCCTCGGGCGAGATCTACGGCGGCACCCGCTCCGCGTGGGACTACGGGCCCCTGGGCACCGAGCTCAAGGAGAACATCAAGAAGCAGTGGTGGCGCGCGATGGTCACGAGCCGTGACGACGTCGTGGGCCTCGACTCGTCCGTGATCCTGCCGCGCCAGGTGTGGGTCGCGTCGGGCCACGTGGGCGTCTTCACCGACCCGCTGACGGAGTGCCTGCACTGCCACAAGCGGTTCCGCGAGGACCAGATGATCGAGGAGTTCGAGGAGAAGAAGGGCCGCGCGCCCGAGGGCGGCCTCGCCGAGATCGTCTGCCCGAACTGCGGCACGCGCGGGCAGTGGACCGAGCCGCGCGACTTCAACATGATGCTCAAGACGCACCTCGGCCCCGTCGAGGACGAGTCGGGCCTGCACTACCTGCGCCCCGAGACCGCGCAGGGCATCTTCGTGAACTTCGCCAACGTCATGGGGGCGAGCCGCAAGAAGCCGCCGTTCGGCATCGGCCAGATCGGCAAGTCGTTCCGCAACGAGATCACGCCGGGCAACTTCATCTTCCGCACGCGCGAGTTCGAGCAGATGGAGATGGAGTTCTTCGTCGAGCCCGGCACGGACGCCGAGTGGCACCAGTACTGGATCGACACGCGCACCGACTGGTACGTGGACCTCGGTATCGCGCGCGACAACTTGCGCCTGTACGAGCACCCGCAGGAGAAGCTCTCGCACTACTCGACCCGCACGGTCGACATCGAGTACCGCTTCGGCTTCTCCGGCTCGGAGTGGGGCGAGCTCGAGGGCATCGCGAACCGCACCGACTTCGACCTCAAGACGCACGCGGAGCACTCCGGCAAGGACCTGTCGTACTTCGACCAGACGAAGAACGAGCGCTGGGTGCCCTACGTCATCGAGCCGGCCGCGGGTCTCACGCGCTCGCTCATGGCGTTCCTCGTCGAGGCGTACACCGAGGACGAGGCGCCGAACGCGAAGGGCGGCGTGGACACGCGCACGGTCCTGCGCCTCGACCACCGCCTCGCGCCGGTCAAGGCCGCCGTGCTCCCGCTGAGCCGCAACGAGCAGCTCTCGCCCAAGGCGAAGGACCTCGCGACCGAGCTCCGCAAGTACTGGAACGTCGACTTCGACGACGCCGGCGCCATCGGCCGCCGGTACCGCCGCCAGGACGAGATCGGCACGCCGTTCTGCATCACGGTCGACTTCGACACGCTCGACGACCAGGCCGTGACGATCCGCCACCGCGACTCGATGAGCCAGGAGCGCGTCGCGCTCGACAAGGTCACCGAGTACCTCGCCGGGCACCTGCTCGGCGCCTGACGCGTCACCGGCCCGGCGCACCGGCGCCGGGCAACGCAGGAGGGGCGGTACCGTACGGTCCCGCCCCTCCTGTCGCGTCTCGTCGGGACGCGTCGCCCCCAGCGGCCTCGCGCTAGCGGGCCGCCCCCTTAGCCCTGTTGAGCAGGCCGATCACCAGGCTCACGACGAGCACGATGATGCCGATCCAGATGAGGATCTTCGCGGCCTCGATGGCGACGCCGAGGATGAGGAGCACGGCGCCGACGATGACCAGGATGAGCCAGAGAGGCATGTCGTCCCTTTCGTCCGTGTCCGGCCTGGATTGCCGGACCTCCTCAACACTGCCACGACCCTCCGCTGCTCGCTCGTCGAAACGGGGCTCGTCGTGCAGCGGGAGCCGGGTGGGACAATGGAGCGCGTGACTGCACCCGCTCCTGCCCTCAGCACGACGACCGACCGCCCCGACCCGGGGACCGGTCCGCTCGTGGCGCCGCTGCGGATCGGCCCGATCGTCGTCCGGACGCCGGTGGTCCTCGCCCCGATGGCCGGCGTCACGAACCGCGCGTTCCGCACGCTGTGCCGCGAGGCCGGCGCGTCCGGCGGCGACGACCCCGGCCTGTACGTCGCCGAGATGGTCACCAGCCGCGCGCTCGTCGAGCGCAACCCCGAGGCGCTGCGCATCGTGACGTTCGGCGCCGACGAGACGCCGCGGTCCGCGCAGGTGTACGGCGTGGACCCCGCGACCGTCCGCGAGGCCGTGCGCATCATCGTCGCCGAGGACCGCGCCGACCACGTCGACCTGAACTTCGGCTGCCCGGTGCCCAAGGTCACGCGCAAGGGCGGGGGAGCGGCGCTGCCCTGGAAGCGCGACCTGTTCACCGCGATCGTGCAGGGCGCGGTCGAGGCCGCCCGCCCGTACGGGGTCCCCGTGACCGTGAAGATGCGCAAGGGCATCGACGACGACCACCTCACGTACCTCGAGGCGGGCCGCATCGCGGAGGGCCTGGGCGTCGCCGCCGTCGCGTTGCACGCGCGCACCGCCGCCGAGCACTACTCCGGCACGGCCGACTGGTCCGCGATCGCGCGTCTCAAGGAGGCCGTGACGAGCGTGCCGGTGCTCGGCAACGGCGACATCTGGTCGGCCGAGGACGCCGTGCGCATGGTGCGCGAGACCGGGTGCGACGGCGTCGTCGTCGGGCGCGGGTGCCAGGGCCGGCCGTGGCTGTTCGCCGACCTCGCCGCGGCGTTCGCGGGCCGCCCGGAGCGCGTGCGCCCCGGGCTGCGCGAGGTGGCGGGCACGATCTACCGCCACGGCGAGCTCATGATCGAGTACTTCGACGGCGACGAGGGCAAGGGCATGCGCGACCTGCGCAAGCACATGGCCTGGTACCTCAAGGGCTACGCGGTGGGCGGCGACGCGCGCCGCGCGCTCGCGATGGTCTCGACGCTCGCCGAGCTGCGCGCGCTGCTCGGCGACCTCGACCAGGACGCGCCCTACCCCGGCGAGGCCGCGGAGGGTCAGCGCGGCCGGGCCGGGTCGCCCAAGACGCCGCACCTGCCGTACGGCTGGCTCGACTCGCGCGAGCTCGACGCCGAGCACGAGGAGCGCCTGCGCGAGGCCGAGCTGAGCGTCTCCGGCGGCTGAGCGCCGCCTCCTCGCCGACCGCTCCGCGCTGCCCTGCGCCGACGGGACGAGAAGCACGACGCGGCGGCGTCGGTCAGTGCGCGCGCAGCCAGACGGTCGTGTCGGACGGGACGCGGACCTGCGGGTCCGCGGAGCGGTCGGTCAGGACCGGGCCGGAGGCCACGAGGACCTCCGCGCCGTGCGGCAGGACCACGGGCTCGGCGCCCAGGTTCGCGAGCACGACGACGTCGCGGTTGCGGAAGGCGACGACGTCCGCCGAGCCGGCGAACTCCTCGACCCACGCGAGCGTGCCCGCGCCCAGACGCTCCGCGCGACGCGTGGCGAGGGCCGTGCGGTACGTCTCGTAGGTCGAGCCCTCGACGTCGCGCTGGACGTCCGCGGCGTAGCGGCCGTACGACTGCGGCTGGGGGAGCCAGGTCTTGCCGGACGGCCCGAACCCGAAGCCCTCGGCGTCGGCGCGCCAGGGGAGAGGGATGCGGCAGCCGTCGCGGCCCGCCTCGGCGCCCTGGGTGCGGAAGAACGCCGGATCCTCACGGACGTCGTCGGGCAGGGCGGTGTGCTCGGGGAGGCCGAGCTCCTCGCCCTGGTAGAGATACGACGACCCGGGCAGGCCGAGCATGAGCAGCGACGCGGCGCGCGCACGGCGCAGGCCGAGCTCCTCGTCGGGCTGCGGGTCGTGGGCGAAGATGCCGTTGGGGCGCAGGCCCGGGTCGGCCAGGCCGAGGCGCGACGCGTGGCGCACGACGTCGTGGTTCGACAGGACCCACGTCGTGGGCGCGCCGACCTCGTCGTTCGCGTGCAGCGACGCCGCGATCACGGTGCGCAGCGGCGCGGCGTCCCAGCCGGTGGTGAGGAACGAGAAGTTGAACGCCTGGTGCATCTCGTCCGGGCGCACGTAGCGCGCGAGGCGCGAGAGCGGCTCGACCCACGCCTCGGCGACGAGCGCACGGTCGCCGTCGTACTCGGCGAGGACGCGGTGCCACGCGCGGTAGATCTCGTGGACGCCGTCCTGGTCGAACATCGGGCCGGAGTTCCCGGCGCCCGTCGAGCCGTCCTCGGGGGCGCCCGGGTCGGTGCCCTCCTCGCCGTCGGCGGCCTCGGTGCCCTCGACCATCGAGACGGTGCCGTCCCAGTCGGGCAGGCCGTCGGCCTTGATCATGCCGTGCGCGACGTCGACGCGGAACCCGTCCACGCCCTTGTCGAGCCAGAAGCGCAGGACCTGCTCGAACTCCTCGCGGACCTCCGGGTTGTCCCACGCGAGGTCGGGCTGGGTCGAGTCGAAGAGGTGCAGGTACCACTGCCCGGGCGTCTCGCCCTCGGCGCCGGTCACGGGGCGCGCGTTCGCACCGGCCGTGACGCGGGTCCACGCGGGGCCGCCGAAGATGGACTGCCAGTTGTTCGGGGGCAGCTCGCCGTGCTCGCCCTCGCCCTCGCGGAAGATGTACCGCGCGCGCTCCGGCGAGCCCTCGGGCGACGCGAGCGCCGCCTGGAACCAGGCGTGCTGGTCCGACGTGTGGTTCGGGACGAGGTCGACGATGATCCGGATGCCGCGCGCGTGCGCCTGGGCGAGGAGCTCGTCGAAGTCCGCGAGCGTGCCGAACAGCGGGTCCACGTCGCGGTAGTCCGCGACGTCGTAGCCCGCGTCCTTCTGGGGCGAGCGGTAGAACGGGCTCAGCCAGACGGCGTCGACCCCGAGCTCGGCGAGGTGGTCGAGCTTCGAGGTGATGCCGGGCAGGTCGCCGACGCCGTCGCCGTCGCCGTCCGCGAAGGAGCGCGGGTACACCTGGTAGATGACGGCGTCGCGCCACCACTCGGGGGCCTCGCCCGGCCCGGTGTGCACGAGCGCGCCCGTGCTGAAGGGCGCCGGGGCGGTGGCCAGCCCGGTGCTGGTCGCGGCGGTCGGCGTCGAATCGATACGAGTCATCGAGCTGTCGGTCCTCACGTACGTGGTGCTGGGGTTTTCAGGGGATCTTCCGGTGGTGGTCACTCGGCTGGCGGAGCGGGGTGTCGCCGACCCTCCGTCGAGTGTAAGCGCTTGCGGTGCGGTGCCGACGAGGGGTCGGCGGATGCCCGCAGCGAGGTGCGTGGACTTCCGGGGCGCCGGTCTCAGGCGGTCGGCGAGCCCGCCGCGGCGACCGTGCTCGCGTCCGTCGCGGACGCCGCGCGGGCCGGGGCGGCCCCGGTCGAGTCGCGGACGATGAGCTCCGGCTGGAAGAGGAGCTCGGTCCGCGGTGCACGCTCGCCCGCGATCTCCGTGAGCAGCGCGCTCACGGCGGCGTGCGCCATGGCGCTCACGGGCTGGCGCACCGTGGTGAGCGGCGGGTCGGTGAAGGCGATGAGGGGCGAGTCGTCGTAGCCGAGCACCGAGACGTCCTGCGGCACGCGCAGCCCGCGCGAGCGCGCTGCGCGGATGGCGCCGAGCGCCATGAGGTCGGAGCCGCAGACGATCGCGGTGTGGCCCGAGTCGATGAGCTCGCCGCCCGCGGCCTGGCCGCCCTCGACGGTGTAGAGCGTCACGACGACGTGCTGGGCAACCTCTGCCTCGTCGGCGACGAGACCGTGCCGCACGAGCGACTCGGCGAAGCTCGCGAGCTTGCGCCGCGCGGGGACGAAGCGGTCGGGGCCGATCGCGAGGCCGACGCTGCGGTGCCCGAGCGAGACGAGGTGCCGCACCGAGAGCTCGACGCTCGCGACGTCGTCGGGCGAGACGAACGGGGCGTCGATGCCCTCGGCGAAGCCGTTGACCAGGACGATCGGGATGCCCCGGCTGCGCAGCCGCTCGTAGCGCTCGTGGCTCGCCTGGGTGTCCGCGTGCAGGCCGGAGACGAAGACGATGCCGTCGACCGCGTGGTCCATGAGCATGTCGACGTAGTCGTCCTCCGTGGTCCCGCCCGGCGACTGCGTGCACAGCAGCGGCGTGTACCCGTGCTCGGACAGGAGCGACTCGATCGTCTGGGCGAACGCAGGGAAGACGGGGTTCGTCAGCTCGGGGACGACGAGGCCGACGAGGCCGGCGGAGCGGGTGCGCAGCGTCGACGGTCGCTCGTAGCCCAGCACGTCGAGCGCGGCGAGCACCGCCTGGCGGGTCTCGCTCGCGACGCCGGGCTTCCCGTTGAGGACGCGCGAGACCGTCGCCGTGGAGACGCCTGCCTGAGCGGCGAGATCACTGAGACGGGTACGCACATGGGGCAGCGTAGGGGACACCGGACCTCCTCGTCCTGGTCGTCCGGTCGGCGAGCCGCGATCCCCTGTGCGGAGGCGCGCGGACCCGTCGACCGGAGGAGGCGGGTGGGCGCCGGTCGACGCCCTGCAAAGCGTTGCATGAAAGTTACCGCAACGACTTGCACCTGTGCCACCTCCCGCTCTACCGTCGTGCCCATCAGGGTCCGGCGCCGGTGCCAACGCCGGAGCGGGCCGCCCATCACGACACGCTTGGAGTGACCACTGATGCGACGGAGCATCCTTCTTGCCGCCGCGCTGACCACGACGCTGGCGCTGACCGCCTGCTCGTCCGGCGGCTCGGGCGACGAGACCACCGACGAGCCGAGCGCCGAGGGTTCGTCCGCCGGTGGCTCGCTGACCGTCTGGGTCGACGAGACCCGTCAGGACGCCGTGACCGCGGCGGCCGAGTCGTTCGAGACCGAGACGGGCACGACGGTCGACGTCGTGCTCAAGAACTTCGAGGACATCCGGGCGGACTTCCTCGCCCAGGTCCCGACGGGCGAGGGCCCCGACATCACCGTCGGCGCCCACGACTGGCTGGGCGAGCTCACCACGAACGGCGTCGTGGCGCCGCTCGAGCTGGGCGACAAGGCGGCCGAGTTCGAGGACGTCTCCATCGAGGCGTTCACGCAGGACGGCCAGGTCTACGGCCTGCCCTACGCGATCGAGAACATCGCCCTCATCCGCAACACCGCGCTCGCGCCGACCGCCCCCGCCACGTGGGACGAGGCCGTGGCCGCGGGCCAGGCCGCCGGGACGCAGTTCCCGATCCTGGTCCAGTCGGACGGCGACAAGGGTGACCCGTACACCCACTACCCGTTCCAGACGTCGTTCGGCGCCCCCGTCTTCGCGCAGAACGAGGACGGCAGCTACTCGTCCGAGCTCGCGATGGGCGGCCCCGAGGGCCAGGCGTTCGCGCAGTGGCTCGGCGCCCAGGGTGCGGCCGGCGTGCTCAGCCAGGACACGACCTACGACATCGCCGTCGAGGCGTTCAAGAACGGCCAGTCGCCGTTCATCGTCGGCGGTCCGTGGATGATCGACTCGTTCGAGGGCCTCGACCTGTCGATCGACCCGATCCCCACCGCGGGCGGCCAGCCCGCGCAGCCGTTCGTCGGCGTCCAGGGCTTCTACCTGAGCGCGGAGAGCGACAACGCGATCGTCGCGAACGACTTCCTCGTGAACTTCCTGTCCACCGAGGACGCTCAGCTCGCGCTGTACGAGGCGGGCAACCGTCCGCCGGCGCTGACCGCCGCCGCCGACACCGCCGCCGCGGACGACCCGATCGTCGCGGGCTTCCGCGCCGTGGGTGCCGAGGCCGTGCCGATGCCGTCGATCCCCGAGATGGCTTCCGTGTGGAGCTTCTGGGGCGTCACCGAGGCGGCGATCGTCGCCGGTGCCGACCCGGTCTCGAGCTGGGACAAGATGATCGCCGACATCCAGGGCGCGATCGACTCCTGATCCGGGTGCAGCCCGCCGTCGCGGTGCGCAGGAGCCCTGCGCACCGCGACGGCGCGTCCCGACCTCCGGCCCGGAACGGGCCGCGACGCAGCACGACGACACTCCAGAAGACGCAGCACCCCGCGCGTCCGACGACCTCGGAGGCACCACGATGTCCGCCCCTCAGACCACGGCCGGCGACGAGCGCGTCGGCACCTCCGGAGCCGACGGCCCGCCGCCGCGCGGCGAGCGCCGCCTGCGGCCGCGCGACGCCTCGCACGCGCGCGACTACGGGCCCGGGTTCTTCTTCAAGCTCGCCCTCATGGCGGTCGTGGACGCGCTCGGCGTGTACGTGGTCTGGTCGGCGTGGACGGCGGGCTCGTACGGCATCCTCGCCGCGACGCTCGCGATGCTCCTCGCGGCCAACTGGGTGTACTTCTCGAAGCGGTCCCTGCCGCTCAAGTACATCCTGCCCGGCCTGATCTTCCTGCTCGTCTACCAGATCTTCGTCGTCGGGTACACGGGCTACGTGGCGTTCACCAACTACGGCACGGGCCACAACTCGACGAAGGAGCAGGCGGTCTCCGCGCTGCTCATCCAGAACGAGCGCCGGGTCGAGGGCTCGGCGTCGTCCGCGCTGACCGTCGTCGAGGACGGCGACGCGCTCGGGTTCGCGGTCGTCACCGACGACGGCGAGGTCGAGGCCGGCACGGCCGAGCGGCCGCTGTCGGTCGTCGACGGCGCGACCGTCGAGGACGGCCGCGCGACCGAGGTCCCCGGGTACACGGTCCTGCCGCGCGACCAGGTGCTGCAGCGCCAGGCCGAGGTGACCGAGCTGCGCGTCCCGGTCTCGGACGACCCCGAGGACGGCTCGATCCGCACCACCGACGCCCGCACCGGCTACGTGTACACGTCCGCCCTCGAGTGGGACGCGGCGGCGGACACGATGACCGACACCACGACGGGCACGGTCTACACGCCGAACGACGAGGGCCAGTTCCAGGCGCCCGACGGCTCGACCCTCGCGGTCGGGTGGCGCGTCCCGGTCGGGTTCGACAACTTCGTCACCGCGTTCTCGGACGCCCGCTACGCGCAGCCGTTCGTCAAGATCCTGGTGTGGACGTTCGTGTTCGCGATCGGCTCGGTCGCCACGACGTTCCTGCTCGGCCTGTTCCTCGCGATCGTCTTCAACGACACCCGGATGCGCGGTCGCAAGGTCTACCGGACGCTCATGATCCTGCCGTACGCGATCCCGGGCTTCCTCGCGGCGCTGCTGTGGTCCGGGCTGCTCAACACGCGGTTCGGGTTCATCAACGAGGTGATCCTGGGCGGCGCGCACATCCCGTGGCTCACCGACCCCTGGCTGGCCAAGCTGTCCGTGCTGGGCGTGAACCTGTGGCTGGGCTTCCCCTACATGTTCCTCATCTGCACGGGCGCGCTGCAGTCCCTGCCGTCCGACGTCATGGAGGCCGCGAAGATCGACGGCGCGGGCCGCTGGACCACGTGGCGCGCGATTACGCTGCCGCTGCTGCTCATCTCGACCGCGCCGCTGCTCATCTCGTCGTTCGCCTTCAACTTCAACAACTTCACCCTGATCTACATGCTCACCGGGGGCGGGCCACGCTTCGCCGACGCGTCCGTGCCGCTCGGCCACACGGACATCCTCATCTCGATGGTGTACTCGATCTCCGGCGTCGACGGCTCGGCGCAGAAGGACTTCGGGCTCGCGAGCGCCCTGTCGATCGTCATCTTCGTCATCGTGGGGACGATCTCGGCCATCGCCTTCCGCAGCACGCGCAAGTTCGAGGAGATCAGCTGACATGGCGACCACCCAGGCACCCCCCGTCGTCGGCGGCACCGCCGTCCCGGCGTCCCGGAACCGCATGCGCCCGGGGCGCTGGTTCTCCGAGCTGGGCTGGCGGCACGTCGTCGGCGTGATCGCCGTCGTCTACGCCGCGTTCCCGCTCGTGTACGTCCTGTCGGCGTCGCTGTCGGAGAACGGGACGCTCACCGGCTCCAACTCGCTGTTCTCCGACGTGAGCACCGCGAACTACGCCCAGCTCGGCACCACGATGTTCTGGACGTGGATGGGCAACACGCTCGTCATCGCGGTCGCGACGTCGGTCGGCACCGTGCTCATGGGCGCGGCGGCGGCGTACGCGTTCTCCCGGTTCCGCTTCAGCGGCCGGCGCGCCGGCCTCACGTCCCTGCTGATCATCCAGATGTTCCCGCAGATGCTCGCGTTCGTCGCGATCTTCCTGCTGCTCATCGGGCTGGGGAACGTCGTGCCGGTCCTCGGGCTCAACAGCAAGATCGCGCTCGTCGCGGTGTACCTCGGCGGGGCCCTGGGCGTGAACACGTTCCTCATGTACGGGTTCTTCAACACCGTGCCGCGCGAGCTCGACGAGGCCGCGAAGATCGACGGCGCGACCCACACGCAGATCTACTGGACGATCATCCTGCGCCTCGTCGCGCCGATCCTCGCCGTGGTAGCGCTGCTGTCGTTCATCAGCACGTTCGGCGAGTTCATCATCGCGCGCATCGTCCTGTCGTCCGAGAGCAACTGGACCCTCGCCGTCGGGCTGTACGGGTGGGTGTCGTCGCTCAAGGAGGCCAACTGGGGCCTCTTCACGGCCGGTGCCGTCATCTCGGCGCTGCCCGTGCTCGCCCTGTTCCTCTACCTGCAGAAGTACATCGTGGGCGGCCTCACGGCCGGCTCCGTGAAGGGCTGACCGCGTGCACGACGTCGCCACCCCCGTCCCGCACCACGACGGCTCGGCGCTGTACGTCCCCGAGGGCGTCCCCGCCCTCGGGGACACGGTCCCCGTCCGCGTGCGCGTGCCCCGGTCGGCCGGCGTGCGCGACGTGTGGCTGCGCACCGTGCGCGACGGCGAGCCGCGCCTCGCCCCGGCGCGCCTCGACCGCTCGGACGAGCACGAGGACTGGTACGTCGCCGAGGTCCTCGTGCACAACCCGGTGACCGGCTACCGGTTCTTCCTCGACGAGGGCGAGCGCGGCTACCGCTGGCTCAACGGCCGGGGGGTGTGGGACCGCGACGTGCCCGACGCCGCGGACTTCCGCCTCACCGTCCACGAGGGCGCGCCCGCGTGGATGCGCGACGGCGTCGTGTACCAGGTCTTCCCCGACCGGTTCGCGCGCTCGGCCGGGGCCGACGGGCGTCCGCTGCCGGAGTGGGCCGTCCCCGCGGCCTGGGACGACGAGCCGCACGGCGCGGGGCCCGACGTCGGCACGCAGTACTACGGGGGCGACCTCGCCGGGGTCGAGGAGCGGCTCGACCACCTCGTGGCGCTCGGCGTCACGACGCTCTACACGACGCCCGTCTTCCCGGGACGCTCCAACCACCGCTACGACGCGAGCACGTTCGACCACGTCGACCCGCTGCTCGGCGGCGACGCGGCGTACGCGTCGCTGATCCGCGCCGCGCACGCGCGCGGGCTGCGCGTCATGGGCGACCTCACGACGAACCACACGGGCGCCGGGCACGAGTGGTTCGCGCGGGCGCTCGCCGACCCCGGCGCGCCGGAGCGCGACTTCTACTACTGGACCGACGGCGAGCCCGGGTACGTGGGCTGGCTCGAGCACGCGTCGCTGCCGAAGTTGTCCTACGGGTCGGCCGAGCTCGGGGCGCGCATGATCGACGGGCCCGGGTCCGTCGTCGGGCGCTACCTGCGCGAGCCGTTCGGTCTCGACGGGTGGCGCATCGACGTCGCCAACATGACGGGGCGCTTCGGCGCCGAGGACCGCACGCTCGACGTCGCGCGGCGCCTGCGCACGACGATGCGGGGCGTGAACCCGGAGGCCGCCCTCGTCGCCGAGCACTTCCACGACGCGTCCGGTGACCTCGCGGGCGACGGCTGGCACGCGAACATGAACTACTCGGCCTTCACGCGCCCGGCGTGGACCTGGCTGTCTCCCGCGCACTCGCCCGTGCCCTACCTCGGGCTGCCCGTGCGCACGCCGCGGCGGGCCGGGCCGGCGGTCGTCGAGACGATGCGCGAGTTCGACGCCGTGCTGCCGTGGCGCGTGACCGCGTCGCAGTGGAACATGCTCGGCTCGCACGACACCCCGCGGCTGCGCTCGATCGTCGGCTCGCGCGAGATGGTCGAGGTCGCGGCGACGCTCCTGCTCACCTACCCGGGCACGCCCGTCGTCTTCGCGGGCGACGAGGTCGGGCTCACGGGCCTCAACGGCGAGCACGCGCGCGCGACCATGCCGTGGGACGACGCGGACTCGGGCCAGGGGCGCTGGGACGGCGCGACGTTCGACCTGTACCGGGCGCTCATCGCGGTGCGCCGCGGCTCGGACGCGCTGCGCCGCGGCGGCCTGCGCTGGGTGCACGTCGCCGACGACGCGCTCGTCTACCTCCGGGAGACGCCTGAGGAGCGTGTCCTCGTCGCGCTCGCGCGCGCGCCGTGGGGCGGCGTCACGCTGCACCCCGCGCTCGTGGGACGTGGGGAGCTCGAGCGGGTGCACGGCGCGCTAACCCTGACGACGTACGACGGCGGCGCCCGGCTCGCGGGCGACGGCCCGGCCGTCGGGGTGTGGCGGCTGCCCTAGACATCACACCTAGCCGAACAGGTGCGCGACCGCGCGCACCGCGTCGTCGTACTGCGCGCGGTCGAACGTGAACGGCCCGAGCGCGGAGTAGTCCCACTCGGGACGGAACGGCTGCGTGAGGTCGCGCCACGTGACGGTCTTCGCGTCGGCGTCGACCGCCACCTCGAACGGCCAGCACCCCGCCTCGTGGCAGTCGCACGCGAGCACCCACGCCCGCCCGCCCGCGGGCACGCGACCCCGCCCGTACCACTGGTGCGCGGCGTCGCCGTAGCGGAAGAACGCGGGAACCAGCCCGCCGTACGCGCCCGCGGGGGAGTACCCGCGCGCCGACTCGAACCGTCCGACGACGTCCACGAGCGACCGGCCGTCCACGTACGGGACGACCTCGACCAGGCCGTCGACGGTGACGGCCCGCAGCTCGAGCGCACGCGCTGCACCCATACGCCGGAGGGTACGCCCGCGGCGGCCCGCCCGCCGTCCGCCGGGTGTCGACCGGCGTCGTTACGCTGGGGCCCGTGCAGACGTTCGAGCAGCAGGCGTTCGACCCCGCGGTCGTGGGGACCGGCCCGCGCCCGGCGCGCGGCGAGGAGGGCACGGCGTCGTACTCCGACGCCGACACCGAGCGGTGGTTCGTCGAGTCCGCGAAGTCCCGGGCCCGCACGCCGTTCGAGCGCGACCGCGCACGCATCGTGCACTCGTCGGCGCTGCGCCGCCTCGGCGCCAAGACGCAGGTGCTCGGGCCGGGCAGCGACGACTTCGTCCGCACCCGGCTCACGCACACGCTCGAGGTCGCGCAGGTGGGCCGCGAGATCGGCAAGGCGCTCGGCTGCGACCCCGACATCGTCGACACTGCGTGCCTCGCGCACGATCTCGGGCACCCGCCGTTCGGGCACAACGGCGAGCGGGCGCTCGCGGACCTCGCGGTCGACGTCGGCGGGTTCGAGGGCAACGCGCAGACGCTGCGCCTCCTCACGCGGCTCGAGCCCAAGGTCGTGGAGGACGGCCGCTCGTACGGGCTCAACCTCACGCGCGCGAGCCTCGATGCGAGCGTCAAGTACCCGTGGGGCGCGGGCGAGGCGCCGCTGCGCGCGGACGGCCGGCCCACCCACAAGTTCGGCGTCTACGAGGACGACCGCCCGGTGTTCGACTGGCTGCGCGCCGGGGCACCCGCGCAGGTGAAGTGCCTCGAGGCGCAGGTCATGGACCTGGCGGACGACGTGTCGTACTCCGTGCACGACGTCGAGGACGCCGTCGTCGGCGGGCGCATCGAGCTCGCCGTGCTCGACGACCCCGACGAGCGCGCGCGCGTCGTGCGCGCCGTCCACTCCTGGTACGGCACCGCGTACGACGAGGCGGCGCTCGACGCCGCGATCACCCGGCTCCAGGGCACCGGGCACCTGGTCACCGGCTTCGACGGGTCGCGCCGCGCGCTCGCCGCGCTCAAGGACGCCACGAGCCAGCTCATCGGCCGGTTCACCGGTGCGGCCCAGGACGCGACGCGCGCGCTGTTCGGGGACGGCCCGCTCACGCGCTACGCGGCGCGGCTCGTCGTGCCGGACGAGACGGTCGCCGAGATCCTCGTGCTCAAGGGCGTCGCGGTCGCGTACGTCATGGCGCCGCGCGAGCAGGAGCCGCTCTACCAGCGCCAGCGCGAGGTGATCGCCGACCTGGTGCACGTCCTGGGCGACCGCGCGCCCGTCGCGCTCGAGCCGTCGTTCGCGGCGGACTGGGAGGCGGCGCCCGACGACGCGGCCCGCCTGCGCGTGGTGATCGACCAGGTCGCGTCGCTCACCGACGTCTCCGCGATGCAGCTGCACGCGCGCCTCGTGCGCCCGCCCGCCTGACCGGCGGGCGCACGGGCCGGGTCAGCCGCGCTCGGCGACCCACGCGTCGCTCGCGCGCTGCACGTCCTCGGCCGTCACCGACTCCGCGACGGTCGCGAAGTACCAGCGGTGCCCGAACGGGTCGCGCACCGCCGCCTGGCGGAACCCCTCGAACCAGTCCGACGGCTCCGCGAGGCTCGACGCGCCGGCCGCGAGCGCCCGCGCGTACGCGGCGTCGGTGTCCTCGACCGGGACGGTGAACGACGCGTGCGTCGGGGCGCCGGGCTCCGGCGCGACCGAGTCCGGCGGGAACGCCTCCGCGACCGTGAACGTGCTGGTCCCCGCCGGGGAGACGAGCCGCAGGTCGGAGTGGATGACGGCGTCGCCCGCCGTGATCGTGTCGACCACCTCGGCGCCGAGCGCGGCCTCGTAGAACGCGATCGCCTCGCGCGCGCCGCTCACCGTGACGTTGGGGTGCAGTGCCGACATCTCCATGGTGTCCTCCTCCTCGTGGTTCCCCGCCCACCCGGGGCGGGCCGTCCCCCCATGCTCGTGTCGGCGGGCCGTGCCAGTCTTGGAGGAATGCGACAGGTGTTCGAACCCGCCGGTGCCGGCGCCCCCGCGGGGCCCCGGCGCCCGACGACGTCCGTCCGCGGTCTCGTCGACCCCGCGGCCGCGCGCCGCGGCTTCGAGCTCGTGCGCGTCGAGCCCGCCCCCGACCTCGCGGACCTGGTGGAGCGGCACTGGGTCGTGCGGTGGGACCTGCCGCCCGGCACGGAGTTCACCCAGGTCCTCGTGCCCCACCCGGTGGCGAACGTCGTGGCCGAGAAGTCGGGGTACGTCGCGCACGGGATCCCGCCCGGGCTGTTCGAGCGCACCCTGACCGGGTCGGGCGCCGTCGTCGGCACCAAGCTCCGGCCGGGCGCCTTCCGGGTGCTGCTCGGCCACCCGGACGCCGTGCGTCCGGGCGTGCAGGTCCCGGCCGCGGCGCTGCTCGGCCCGACGGCGGAGCGCACCGGCGCCGCGGCGCTCGCCCTCGCGGTCGCGGGCCGCGACGAGGAGGCCGCGCGGACGGTCGAGCCCCTGCTGCGCGCGCGAGCCGAGTGGGTCCGCACCGCACGCGCGACGCGCGACCTCGACCGGGTCGCGCGGGCGTTCGCGGCGCTCGTCGGCGGCGAGCTCGGGCCGGGGGCGGGCGTGGGGGACCTCGCGGACGTCGTCGGCACGTCCGCGCGCTCGCTGCAGCGGCTGTTCGCCGCGTCCGTCGGCGTGAGCCCGAAGTGGGTGCTCCAGCGGCACCGCGTGCACCTCGCCGCGGACCTCCTGGCGGCGGACCCGGGCCAGGACCTCGCGGCGCTCGCGACCGCCGTCGGCTACTACGACCAGGCCCACCTCGGGGCGGACTTCGCACGCGCGACGGGCGTCACCCCGGGTGCGTACGCGCGCCGCTGCGCGGCGTCGCGCGCGGCCCTCGTGGGGGCGGCGGCGGGGACCGGAGCCGGGGTGACGGACGCCGCCGCCGGGGCACCCGCCGGGCCGGCCCGGGGCGCATAGACTCGCCTCGTGGCAGGCCTGATTCGACGCGAGGACGTGGAAGCCGTCCGCGACCGCGCGCGGATCGACGAGATCGTCTCCGCGCACGTCACGCTCAAGACCGCAGGCGTCGGCTCGCTCAAGGGCCTGTGCCCGTTCCACGACGAGCGCTCGCCGTCGTTCCACGTGCGCCCCGGCGTCGGGCGCTGGCACTGCTTCGGCTGCGGCGAGGGCGGCGACGTCATCTCGTTCGTGCAGAAGATCGACGGCCTGACGTTCGTCGAGGCCGTCGAGTACCTCGCGGACCGCATCGGCATCCAGCTCCGCTACGAGGACTCCGGCGGCCCGCAGCGCCCCCGCGAGGAGCCCGGCCGCCGCCAGCGGCTGCTCGAGGCGCACCGTGTCGCCGCCCAGTACTTCTCCGAGCAGCTCTTCGCCCCGGGCGCCCAGGCCGCGCGCGCGTTCCTCGCCGAGCGCAGCTTCGAGCGGGCCGACGCCGAGCACTTCGGCGTCGGGTACGCGCCGACCGGCTGGGACAACCTCCAGCGCCACCTTCAGGGCCGCGGCTTCACGCAGGCGGAGCTCGTCGCCTCCGGCCTCATGAGCCAGGGGCAGCGCGGCATCTACGACCGGTTCCGCGGCCGGCTCATGTGGCCGATCCGCGACGTGACCGGCGAGATCATCGGGTTCGGCGCGCGCCGCCTCTACGACGAGGACCAGGGCCCCAAGTACCTCAACACGCCCGAGACCACGCTCTACAAGAAGTCGCACGTGCTCTACGGCATCGACCTCGCCAAGCGCGAGATCGCGAAGCAGAAGCGCGTCGTCGTCGTCGAGGGGTACACGGACGTCATGGCCGCGCACCTGTCCGGCGTGACGACCGCCGTCGCGACGTGCGGCACCGCGTTCGGCTCGGACCACGCGCGCATCGTGCGGCGCCTCCTCGGCGACACGACCGCGGGCGGCGGCATGCAGCTCGCGTCGGGCGCGTCCGTCGGGGGAGAGGTCGTCTTCACGTTCGACGGCGACGCCGCGGGCCAGAAGGCCGCCGTGCGGGCGTTCGGCGAGGACCAGCGCTTCTACGCCCAGACGTTCGTGGCCGTCGAGCCGAGCGGCATGGACCCCTGCGAGCTGCGCATGGCGCGCGGGCCGGACGCGGTGCGTGCGCTCGTCGACGGCCGCCAGCCGCTCTTCGAGTTCGTCATCCGCACGACGCTCGCGTCGTTCGACCTCGACACGGCCGAGGGGCGCGTCGGCGCCCTGCGCGCGGCCGCTCCCGTCGTCGCCGGCATCCGCGACACCGCGCTGCGGCCCGAGTACGCGCGCATGCTCGCCGGCTGGATCGGCACCGACGCGGAGCGCGTCCGGCGCGAGGTCGCCGCGGCCGCCAAGCGCGGCAGCGCACCCGGGCCCGTGCGGACCTCCCGGCCCGACGACGCCCGCCCCGGTGCCGAGGCTCGGCCGCCCGAGCCCGAGGTCCCCGCGCTGCCCCTGCCCGACCCGCGCGACCCCGTCGCGCGCCGGGAGCGACTCGCGCTCGCCGCCGTCCTCCAGTACCCCCAGCACGTGCCGCCGATGTTCGACGACCTCGGCGAGGACGCGTTCGCCGTCCCCGCGTGGCGCGCCGTCCACGCCGCGATCCGCGCCGCGGGCGGCGTGCGCGAGGGCAGGTCGCTCGGCGCCGGGCACTGGGTCGAGGCCGTCGTCGAGCAGGCAGCCGAGCCCGTGCGCGGCCTCGTGACCGAGCTCGCCGTCGCGCCCCTGCCCGAGGACCGGGAGAACGTCGTCGGCGGCTACGTCGCGGGCGTCGTGCGCGGCCTCGTCGATCTGGGCCTCACCCGCCGCGTCGCCGACGCGAAGAGCCGGCTGCAGCGGCTCGACCCGTCGGTCGACCTCGCCGCGTACCAGGAGGCGTTCGCCGCGCTCCTCTCCGTCGAGGCCGAGCGCCGCACGCTGCGCGAGGGCGAGATCGCCTGACGCTGGCGGCCTCGGTCGGTCCGGGGCGTCCAGCGCCGACGGAGGTGTGTCCGCAGACGACCGGCCCGCGCGAGCGGCGCGGACGCGTCGACGGGTGCTCGGAGAGGTCGGACGCTCCCGCGCCGGACGGAGGTTCGTCCCGGAGACGCAAAAGGCTCGGCCCCGGATCGCTGTACGATCCGGGGCCGAACCTGAGGGCTCCCGCGGTAGGACTTGAACCTACGACCGTCCGATTAACAGTCGGATGCTCTGCCAGCTGAGCTACGCGGGATCGACCATGGCCGTCGGGGTTTGCACCGCAGCGACCGGGGAAAACTCTAGCAGGCTCAGAGGGGTAGTCCGGACGCCGACCGGACCCGACCCTCGGCCGCGTCGACCCGGGCCTCGACCTCCGGGTCCGTCAGGTCCAGCCCGGGGTCAGCGACGACCTGCGAGAAGAGCTCGCCGTCCGCGTCTCGCCGCACGGCGACGCGCGCGGTGAGGCCTGCGGCGAACGTCACGGTCTCGGAGAGCACGACCGACGACTGCACGCGCTCGCGCAGCGTCTGCGCGAGCGACGTGCGGCGCGGGTCGGCGAGGCGCAGGGCCAGGGGAGGGGCGCCGTCGACCCACGAGACGGTGATCGTCGCGCTCTCCGGGTCGTACCCCGCCCGGTCGACGTCCGACCAGAGGTGCCGGACGACGGTCGTCCCGCCGGCGTCGCTCGTGAGGAGCCCGGCCCGCGTCGCGACGGCCCACGACCCGTCGGCGAGCTCCGCCGACGCGAGGACACGATCGGTGGCCGGGAGGTCGAGCGCACGGCGGACAGGGTCGGGCAGCGCGGGACGGCGGAACCAGGACACGTCCCCACCGTAGCGGCTCTCCGACCGCCTGCCGCACGGGCGGTATGCTCGCCCGCGCGCCCCGTTAGCTCAGCTGGTCAGAGCAGGAGACTCATAATCTCTCGGTCGCGGGTTCAAGTCCTGCACGGGGCACCCTTCCGCGTCGCGCGTGCGGCGCGAGCGTCCGCGCGGTGTCATGGCCTCATGACGGTGCGGACCAAGCGCGTGTACGAGCCGGCCGAGGAGCAGGACGGGTTCCGTGTGCTCGTCGACCGCCTGTGGCCGCGCGGCGTGAGCAAGGAGGCGGCGCACGTCGATCTGTGGCTCCGGGACGTGGCGCCGTCGACGGACCTGCGGCGCTGGTTCCACCACGAGGAGCGGTTGTTCGACGAGTTCGCCGAGCGGTACCGCGCCGAGCTCGACGCCCACGGCGACGCGGTCGCGGAGCTGCGGGACGTCGTCGGGCAGCACCCCGT
Organism: Cellulosimicrobium sp. AB352; assembly: GCF_049538415.1. NCBI lineage: Bacteria > Bacillati > Actinomycetota > Actinomycetes > Micrococcales > Promicromonosporaceae > Cellulosimicrobium > Cellulosimicrobium sp. AB352. Next base: position 119,696 of record NZ_JBMVFX010000003.1, read on the forward strand.
GGTGACGCTGGTGTACGGGGCGAGGGACGAGCAGCACAACCAGGCCGTGGTGCTGCGCGACTACCTCGCGGCGAGCGCCTCGTCCTGAGCGCCCCGGGACGCGGGAACGTGGTCCGGGCGGTCGAGGTCGCGGCGCAGGTCACGGTCGAGGGCGTGGCGCAGCCGGGGCCCGAGCGGGCGTTCGACGGCGCGGTGGATCACCCAGGCGAGGGCGAGGCACACCGCGACCGCCACCGCGAGGGTCGCGGCGCGCGAGAGGTACGGGTGCACGGACTCGATGACCCATCGTCCCCAGGACGAGTGCACGAGGTAGAGCGGGTACGTGAGGGCGCCGAGCGCGGTGAGCCAGCCCCAGGAGACGCGGGCGAGCGGGGTGAGCGTCGCCACGGCGACGAGCGCGAAGCACACGACGATCGCGACCCACCACGCGGTGGGGGAGACGACGACGTCGGTGCTGTTCTCGATGCGGCCGGACTGGATCCGCCCGGAGAGCGCCGCCCCGAGGAGCACGTTCAGCGCGAGCGCGAGCCAGAGGACGGGGGAGCGGCGCTCGCGGGTCAGCAGGTAGAGCACCATGCCGCCCGCGAAGAGCGGGGCGTCGGGGGCGACGAGCACCGTCGCGGCCAGCTCGGAGCCGGTCTGGGTCGCGATCGCGCCGGCGACGGGCCACAGCACGACGAACGCGAGGACCCGCGCCCGCGTGAGGCCGACGGCGACGAGCACGCCGACGAGGACGTAGAACCGCAGCTCGGACCAGAGCGTCCAGTAGACGGCCTCGAGGTCGGGGATCCCGAACGCGCGCTGGACCATGGTGAGGTTGGCCGCCGCCTGCGGCAGGTCGACGTCGCGCCGGCCGGGGACGACGAGCACCAGCAGGACCACCGTGAGCAGCACCGAGGCCCAGTACGCGGGGAAGAGCCGCCCGGCGCGCGACGCGACGAAGCCGCGCACGTCGCGGCCCCACGCCGTCATGAGGATGACGAAGCCGCTGACGACGAAGAAGAGCTGGACCCCGAAGGACCCGTAGGCGGTGACGGCCTGGGCGTCGGGGAGCGAGGTGCTCGTGCGCGCGCCCCACGCGTGGTGGTTGACGGCGACGAAGTGGTAGACGAGCACCGCAGCTGCTGCCGCGAACCGGAGTCCGTCGAGCACGGCGAGGCGGGGGTTCTGCGTGGGCATCCGCGGCACGTTACCGAATCGTGATCAACGCCGCCTGGCAACGCCGTCCGGCGTGCGCGGAGTGCGCAGTTCTGGCACCGTGTGCGGGCCGGAGAACCCGGCGGCGCGGTGGGGGCGGCGTCCCGACGACCGAGGAGGTCCTGTGGCACCGAGCATGAGCTCGACCGGCAAGGCGGCAGCACGCGGCGCACGCGGCAGCAAGACCCTGGAGCTCCTGGCCCGCGGAGGCTACGCGGTGAGCGGTCTGCTCCACCTCGTCGTCGGCGTCCTCGCCGTGCAGGTGGCGACGGGCTCGGCCTCGAGCGAGCAGGCCGACCAGACCGGTGCGCTCACCGCGATCGCGCAGACGCCGGGCGGCACCGCGCTGCTGTGGTTCGCCGTCGTGGCGTTCGCGGCGCTCGCCCTGTGGCAGGTCACCGTCGCGCTGAGCGGCGCGGCCGAGACGTCCGACCGGCTCAAGGCCGCGGGCAAGGCCGTCCTCTACCTGGCGCTCGGGGTGATCGCCCTCCAGGTCGTGACCGGGTCCGCCGGCGGCTCCGGCCAGGAGGAGAGCATGACCGCGACCCTCATGGAGAAGCCCGGCGGCGTGCTGCTCGTCGGCGCGGTCGGTGTGGGCATCGTCGCCGGTGGCGTCTACCACGTCGTCAAGGGGTGGCGGAAGAAGTTCCTCGAGGACCTCCAGGGCGGGACCAGCGGGCACCTGGGCCGCGCCGTGGTGACGCTCGGGCGCGTCGGGTACATCGCCAAGGGCATCGCGCTCGGCGTGCTGGGCGTGCTGTTCGTCGTGGCCGCGGTCCAGCACGACCCGCAGCAGGCGGGCGGCCTCGACAGCGCGTTCGCCACGCTCGCGGCGCAGCCGTTCGGGGTCGCGCTCCTCGTCGCCGTCGGTCTGGGCTTCGCGGCCTACGGGCTCTACTCGTTCGCGCGGGCGCGGTACGCGCGGATGTGACGCGCGCCCCGGTGCGGGGCTGGGGACGACGGCCGGACGTCGTCGTGCGCATGGAAGAATGGTGACCATGGCGATGAGAGAGATCCGGACCATCCCGGACCCCGTGCTCCGCACCCCCTGCGACGAGATCACCACCATCGACGACCGGGTGCGCTCTCTCGTCGCCGACCTCGTCGAGACGGTCGACCACGAGGGGCGCGCGGGGCTCGCCGCCAACCAGATCGGCGTCAACCTCCGGGCGTTCTCGTGGAACATCGACGACGAGATCGGGTACGTGCTCAACCCGCGCATCGTCGAGCTGTCCGACGACTACCAGGACGGCGACGAGGGCTGCCTCTCCGTCCCCGACCTCTGGTACCCGACGCGCCGCGCCTGGTACGCGCGCGTGGTCGGCACCGACCTCGACGGCAACGAGGTCGTGGTCGAGGGGACCGAGCTCATGGCCCGGTGCCTCCAGCACGAGTGCGACCACCTCGACGGCATGCTCTACCTGGACCGGCTCGACCGCTCCGTGCGCAAGAAGGCGATGCGCGAGCTGCGCGAGCACCTCTGACACGGGTGTGCCCGGTCGGTCCCGGGCACGCCCGCCCGATCTCTCGCGCGCACGCGCGATGTCGTGCAAGATGAGCACGAGACACGCCGCGACATCGGTGCGAGCGCTGTGGACCCGCCCTGGGTGAGGACGTTGGGGAAGACGAAACCTCGACCTAGGGAGGCAGACATGGCCGGTGCCATCACCCGCGGTGTTCTTTACGTGCACTCAGCACCGCGTGCTCTGTGCCCGCACATGGAGTGGGCCGCGGGCAACGTCCTCGGCGTGCGCGTGTCGCTCGACTGGACCGAGCAGCCCGCTGCGCGCGGCCTCTACCGGGCCGAGTACTCGTGGCAGGGGCCGCAGGGGACGGGCGCCAGGCTGGCTTCCGCGCTGCGCGGATGGTCCCACCTGCGGTACGAGGTGACCGAGGAGCCCAGCCACGGCGTCGACGGCGGTCGCTGGTCCCACACGCCCGACCTCGGCATCTTCTACGCCCAGACGGACGTGCACGGGAACATCGTCGTGCCCGAGGACCGGATCCGGGCCGCGCTCGAGCAGGTGAGCGAGCCCTGGGCCATGCGCGACGCCCTCCACCTCGCGCTCGGCAAGGCCTGGGACGACGAGCTCGAGCCGTTCCGCTACGCCGGTGCGGGCGCGCCGGTGCGCTGGCTGCACCGCGTCGGCTGACGCTCGCGCGCGCCTGTCGGCAGCGACTGCCCACGAACGCCCGTCCGCAGGGACGGCGAAGGGCGCCTCCCCGAGATCGGGGAGGCGCCCTTCGCGTCGTCGTGGCGTGCGGTCAGACGCTGGCCACGGCGAGGGCGACGTTGTGGCCCCCGAAGCCGAACGAGTTGTTGATCGCGACGACGTCGCCGCTCGGCAGCGGCGCGGGCGTGTCGCGCACGAGCGGCACCTGGAGCTCCGGGTCGGGGTTCGCCACGTTGATCGTCGGGGGAGCGAGGCGCTCCGCGACGGCCTTGATCGTGAAGATCGACTCGAGCGCGCCGGCACCACCGAGGAGGTGTCCGGTCATCGACTTGGTGGCCGAGAGCAGCACGTGGTCGGCGTCGTCGCCCAGGAGCGAGCGGATGGAGCGGGTCTCGGTGAGGTCGCCCACCTTGGTCGAGGTCGCGTGCGCGTTGACGTGCACGACGTCCCGTCCGGTGACACCGGCCTCCTCGAGCGCACGGCGCATCGCCGCGACCTGGCCCCGCCCCTCCGGGTCGGGAGAGGTGATGTGGTAGGCGTCGGAGGACAGCCCGACGCCGGCGAGGCGCGCGTAGACGCGGGCGCCGCGGGCCGCGGCGTGCTCGGCGCTCTCGAGGACGACGACGCCCGAGCCCTCGCCGATGACGAAGCCGTCACGGTCGACGTCGTACGGGCGCGACGCGCCCTGGGGGTCGTCGTTGCGCAGCGAGAGCGTGCGCGAGGCGGCGAAGGCCGCCATCGGCATGGGGTGGATCGTGGCCTCGGTGCCGCCCGCGACGACGACGTCCGCGCGGCCCGCGCGGATCATGTCGACGCCGTAGCCGATCGCCTCGGCGCCGGACGCGCACGCGGAGACGAGAGCGTGGGCGCCCGCCCGGGCACCGAGCTCGAGCGAGACGTACGCGGTGGGGGAGTTCGGCATGAGCATGGGCACGGTCATGGGCAGCATGCGGCGCGCGCCGCGCTCCCGCAGCGTGTCCCAGCCGTCGAGCGTGGTCCAGATGCCGCCGATGCCGGACGACACGACCGTGCCGAGCCGGTCGCCGTCGACCTCGGGGCTGCCCGCGTCCGCCCACGCCTCGCGCGCGGCGATGATCGCGTACTGCGTGGAGGGGTCCATGCGCTTGATCTCGGGGCGCGCGAGGACCTCGGCCGGGTCGACCTTGATCGTCGCGGCGAACGTCACCGGGATCTCGTAGCGCTCCGCCCAGTCGTTCTCGAGCGTGCGCGCGCCGGACTCGCCGGCCAGTGCCGCGGCCCAGGTGGAGGGCACGTCGCCGCCGAGCGGCGTGGTGGCGCCGAGGCCGGTGACGACGACTTCAGTAGCGGCAGACATGGTGCTCCTCGGGGGTTGCGGCGGGGGCGGGAGGACGGGCGGGCCGGCGTGGGTGACGCCGACCCGCCCGCAGGCCTGCGAGGCAGGCGGGGCGTGCTCAGGCCTGGGCGCCCGTGATGAAGGACACGGCGTCGCCGACCGTCGTGAGGTTCTTGACCTCGTCGTCCGGGATGCGGACCCCGAACTTGTCCTCGGCGTGGGTGACGATCGTCATCATCGACAGCGAGTCGATGTCGAGGTCGTCGGTGAAGGACTTCTCGAGCGCGACGGCGTCGGTCGGCAGACCCGTCTCCTCGGCGACGATCTCCGCGAGGCCGGCGAGGACTTCCTGCTCGGTGTAGGCCATGGTTTCTCCTTGTCGTGGGGCCGGCGGCGACCGGTCCCGGTGGCGGTGCCCGGTGGGTGTGCCGGGCGGTACTTCGTCAGACGGTGCGCGCGACGGACGGGTCCGCCGACGGCGTGGGTCCTCCCCGCGGGGAGGGCGGCCGTCCGTCCAGGGTGATTCTCCCCTACGGCAGCACGACCACCTGCGCCGCGTAGACGAGCCCGGCGCCGAACCCGATCTGGAGGGCGAGGTCGCCGGAGCGGACCTGCCCCTCGTCGAGCAGGCGCCGGGTCGCGAGGGGGATCGAGGCGGCCGACGTGTTGCCGGTCTCCGCGATGTCCCGGGCGACCGCGACGGACGCGGGGAGCTCGAGCTGCTTGATCATCTGGTCGATGATCCGCATGTTCGCCTGGTGCGGCACGAACGCGCCGATGTCGGCCGGGGCGACCCCGGCCTCGGCCATCGCCTTGGCGGCGACGGGGGCCATCTGGAACGCGGCCCACTTGAACACGCTCTGACCGTCCTGGCGCAGCGTGGGCCACCCGAGCGAGGGGTCCTCGCGCAGGTCCGACCACGCGTGCGTCTGGCGGATCGCCTGCGCCTTGCCGCCGTCGGAGCCCCACACCGTCGGGCCGATGCCCGGGGTGTCGGACGGCCCGACGATCGCGGCGCCGGCGCCGTCGCCCAGGAGGAACGAGATCGAGCGGTCGGTCGGGTCGATGAAGTCGCTCATCTTCTCCGCGCCGACCACGAGCACGTGCGTCGCGATGCCGGCACGCACGAGGGCGTCGGCCTGCGCGATGGCGTAGGCGTAGCCCGCGCACGCGGCGGAGACGTCGAACGCGGCGGCGGGCGTCGCGCCGAGGCGCTCCGCGAGCACCGCCGCGGCGGCGGGGGTCTGGTGGAAGTACGTGACCGTGGAGACGATCACCGCATCGACGTCGGCGCCCTGGAGGCCCGCCCGGGCGAGCGCGTCGCGCGCCGCGGCCTCGGACAGGTCGAGGACGTCGACGTCGGCGCCCGCACGACGCCGCGTGACGATCCCGGTGCGCTGCCGGATCCACTCGTCGGAGGAGTCGATCGGGCCGGCGATGTCGTCGTTCGTCACGACGTTCTCGCCGCGCACCCCGCCGATCGCGAGGATGCGCGAGTGCGCCGGCCCGGTGGCCTGGCGCAGGGTCGCGCCGCTCACGCGTCGACGCCCGTGGCCGCGCCGGCCGCCACCGAGTGTCGGGCGACGAGGTCGCGAGCGGCCTCGACGTCGTCGGGCGACTTCACGGCCACGGCCTCGACGCCCTTGAGCGAGCGGCGGGCGAGACCCGTGAGGACGCCTCCGGGCGCGAGCTCGAGCAGCGCGGTGACGCCGAGTTCCGCGAGGGTCTCCTGGCACAGGTCCCAGCGCACGGGCGCCGCGATCTGCGCGGTGAGGCGGCGGACGACGTCGCGCGCCTTGCCGTACGTGCTGCCCTCGATGTCGATGGTCCCGTAGGACTCGCCGTCGGCGTTGGACAGGAGCGGCAGGCGCGGGTCGGCGACGTCCCACGACGCGGCGACCGGCTCGAACTCCTCGAGCGCCGGCTGCATGAAGGGCGTGTGGAAGGCGCCCGCGACCTGGAGCGGGATGACGCGCGCCTTCGCGGGCGGGTTCTCCGCGAGGGCGGCGAGGTGGTCGAGGGCGCCGGCGGCGACGACCTGCCCGCCGCCGTTGACGTTCGCGGGCCACAGGTGGGCCGCCTCGATCGCGGCGAGGACCTCCTCCGGGTCGCCCCCGACGACGGCGCTCATGCCGGTGGGCGTCGCGGCGGCGGCGGCCGCGGCCATGGCGCGCGCGCGGTGCGCGACGAGCCCGACGGCGCCGGTGTCCGTCAGCGCCCCCGCGACGGCCGCGGCGGCGAGCTCGCCGACCGAGTGCCCGGCGGTCACGTCGACGACGTCGGCGGTGTCGCGCCCGTCGAGGATCACGCGGAGCGCGACGAGCGACGACGCGACGATGAGCGGCTGCGCGACGGCCGTGTCACGGATCGTGTCGGCGTCCGACTCCGTCCCGTGCGCGCGCAGGTCGAGGCCCGCGGCCTCGCCGAACGCGGAGACCTGGTCGGCGACGCCGGTCAGCTCGAGCCAGGGGGCGAGCATTCCGGGGGACTGGGAGCCCTGTCCAGGGCACAAGACGGCGAGCACCCGTCAACTGTGCCAACGCGAGGGCCGTGCGCCACGTCACGACGCGCACCAACCTTGCGGAGGGTGGTTGTGCCGAACCTACAAGGCGTCGCGGGCGGGGAGCTCGCGGGGCGTGGGGGGCGCCCGGCTCCTCAGCGGACCGTCGAGAGCTGCCCGAGCGCGAGCGCGACCTGCAGCACGAACGACTCGCGGGCGTCCAGCGGGTCCCAGCCGGTGATCTCCGAGACCTTGCGCAGGCGGTAGCGCACGGTGTTGGGGTGCACGTACAGGGACCGGGCCGCCGCCTCGAGCGACCGGCCCGTGCCGAGGTAGGCGGACAGCGTCTCGAGCACCGAGCCCGTCGCCTCGGCGAGCGGGCGGTACGCCTGGGCGACGAGCGTGCGTCGCGCCGTGGTGTCACCGGTGAGGACGCGCTCCGGGAGCAGGTCGTCGGCGAGCACCGGGCGCGGGGCCTGCGGCCAGGCGGGCGCGGCCCGCAGCCCCGCGAGCGCGGCCTGCGCCGAGCGCGCGGCCTCCTCCAGCCCGGGGACCGTCGGCCCGATGACGACCGGGCCGGGGCCGAAGCGGGGCAGGAGCGACGCCGCGGCGGCCTGGAGGTCGCCCTCGCCGCCGAGCACGAGGACGAGCCGGTCGCCGTGGATGCCCACGAGCGCGTCGCCCGCCGCGCGGCGCGTCGCCCGGCGCAGCTCCGCCGTCCGGACCTCGTCGAGCGTCGCGGCGATCGTGCCCGCCATGACGAGCGTCGAGCCGTGGCCGCCCCAGCCGAGCGCCGAGACGCGCGACCGCAGCGAGTCGTCGCCGTCGCCGCGGATGAGCGCGTCCACGACGAGGGCCTCCAGGCGCGCGTCCCACGCGCCGCGGACCTCCGCGGCGCGGGCGTAGACCTCGGCCGCGGAGAACGCCACCTCCCGGGAGTAGCGCAGCACGGCCTCGCGCAGGTCGCGCTCGCCGCCCGGCGCCGCGAGCTGGTCCGAGTACGCCTCGACGACCTCGACGACGATGCGGACGAGCTGGAGCGTGTTCTGGAGCGAGATCGAGCGCGTGAGCTCGGGCGGGGCCGCGGCGAAGATGTCGCTCACGCCGTGCGGCGGGGCCTGCGGGTCCGCGTACCACGTGACGAACGCCGTGATGCCGGACTGCGCGACGAGACCCACGTAGGAGCGGTCCTCGGCCGGGAGCTCGCGGTACCAGCGGATCTCGTCGTCGAGCCGGCGCAGCGCGGCGGACATGAGCAGGCCGCTGCCGTCGCGCAGGCGCTGGAGGTTGTCCGCGTTGCCGGCCGGGCTCGTCGGGGTCGGCGCGGTCGCCGGGGTCCTGGGGGTGGCCGTCACGCGCCGAGCATACGGCCGGGGTTGTGGACAGTCCACAAAGCGTGCGCCGTGGCGGCCGCCGGGTCGCCGGGGGACCGGGTCGCTGGGTGAGCACCCGGACGACCCGCTAGGGTCGGGGAATGGCACTCATGCCCCGACTTCGACAGCTCATGCGTCGGCCGACGTCCGCGTCGACCGTCGGCACGCGCCGCCCACGGTCCGGGGAGAAGCGTGGCGACACGGTCCACGAGGACGCGCTGCGGGCGATGCTCGTCGACGACCCCAACGACGAGCGGGCCTTCCGCGCGCTCGCGGAGCTGGTCCGCCGTCGCGCCGCGGAGGGACCGACCACGGACGACCCGCTCGCCGCCCCGGCGGACGAGACGGAGAAGCAGCGCGCCGCCGACCTCGCGGTCTGGGCGCTCGCCGAAGAGCTCGCCGGGCACCCCCGTGGGTGGTACCCGCTCGTGGAGCTCGGCCGCCTCTCCCTCGACGACGACCCGGAGGCGGCCCTGCGCCGCTTCGCGACGGCCGCGGAGCGCGACCCCTCGGGGCACGCGCTCGCGCAGTCCATGGAGGTGCTGCGCACGGCGGGCCTGCCGGTCGAGGCGCTGGGCCTCGGCGTCGGCCACTGGCGCGCCCGCGAGCACGAGGCCGAGGTCGGGCGCCAGCTCGTCCTCGCGGCCATCGAGGCCGACCGGCCCCTCGACGCCCGCCATCACCTCGAGTCGCTCGTCGAGTACGGCGACCCCCGGGGCGTCGCGCCGCTGCGCGCGGACCTCGAGCGCGCCGTCGCCCAGGCCGAGCAGCACCGCGCCGGGACCTGACCTACGGCGTCCGGCACCTTCCGGAGACGACGACGGCCGGTCACCCCGCGGGGTGACCGGCCGTCGTCGTCTCAGGCGGTGGCCGTCAGGCCTCGCCGCCCGCGTTGCCGGACGTGCCGGCGGTGACGTCCATCAGGCGGTACTTCTCGATCGCCCGGGCCGACGCGTCCGCGGGGACCTTGCCCTGCTTGGCGAGCGCCTGGAGCGTGCGCACGACGACGGACGGGCCGTCGATCTTGAAGTGCCGGCGGGCCGCCGCGCGCGTGTCCGAGAACCCGAAGCCGTCGGCGCCGAGCACCTCGTAGTCGCCCGGGACCCACTTGCGGATCTGGTCGGGGACCAGGTGGTCGTAGTCGCTCGTCGCGACGAACGGCCCCTCGGCACCGGAGAGCTTCTCCGTGACGAACGGGACGCGCGCGGGCGCGGCCGGGTCGAGGAACGCGGCCTGGTCGGCGGCGAGCGCGTCGCGTCGCAGCTCGTTCCAGCTCGTCACGCTCCACACGTCCGCCGCGACGCCCCAGTCCTCCCGCAGGAGCTGCTGCGCCTCGAGCGCCCACGGCACGCCGACGCCCGACGCGAGGATCTGGGCGCGCGGCCCGTCGCCCTCGCCCACGGAGATGCGGTGGATGCCCTTGAGGATGCCCTCGACGTCCACGTCCTCCGGCTCGGCCGGCTGGACCATCGGCTCGTTGTACACCGTGAGGTAGTACATGACGTTCTGGTCGCGGCCGTCCGCGCCCACGCCGTGCTCGCCGGGGCCGAACATGCGCTCGATGCCGTCGCGCACGATGTGCCGGATCTCGTAGCCGAACGCCGGGTCGTACTGGACGATCGCGGTGTTCGTGCCTGCGAGGAGCGGCGAGTGGCCGTCGGCGTGCTGCAGGCCCTCGCCCGTGAGGGTGGTGCGGCCCGCGGTCGCGCCGATGATGAAGCCGCGCGTGAGCTGGTCGCCCGCCGCCCAGAACTGGTCGCCGGTGCGCTGGAAGCCGAACATCGAGTAGAAGATGTAGAACGGCACCATGATCTCGCCCTGCGTGGCGTAGGACGTGCCGACCGACTGGAAGGCGGCCGCGGAGCCCGCCTCGTTGATGCCCGTGTGCATGATCTGCCCGGCCTCGGACTCCTTGTAGCTCAGCATGAGCTCACGGTCCACGGCGAGGTAGTGCTGGCCCTGGGTGTTGAAGATCTTCGCCGACGGGAAGATCGAGTCCAGGCCGAACGTGCGGGCCTCGTCGGGGATGATCGGCACGACGCGCTTGCCGAACTCCTTGTCCTTGATGAGGTCCTTGAGCAGGCGGACGAACGCCATCGTCGTGGCGATCTCCTGCTGGCCCGAGCCCTTCTTGAGGATCTCGTAGGACTTGTCGCCGGGCAGGGTGATCGGCTTCGGCGACGAGCGGCGCTCGGGCACGAACCCGCCCAGCTGCTGGCGACGGTTCAGCAGGTACTGGATCTCCGGCGCGTCGGGGCCCGGGTGGAAGTACGGGGGCTCGTACGGGTTGGCGTCGAGCTCCTCGTCCGTGATCGGGATCCGCAGGGAGTCGCGCAGCGCCTTGAGGTCGGCCAGGCCGACCTTCTTCATCTGGTGCGTCGCGTTGCGGCCCGCGAACGACGGCCCGAGCGCGTAGCCCTTGACCGTGTGCGCGAGGATCACGGTCGGCTGGCCCGTGTGGGCGCGCGCCGCCGCGTAGGCCGCGTAGATCTTGCGGTAGTCGTGGCCGCCGCGCTTGAGGTTCCAGATGTCGTCGTCGGTCATGTTCTCGACGAGCGCCTTCGTGCGCGGGTCGCGGCCGAAGAAGTGCTCGCGGATGAACGCGCCGGACTCCGCACGGTACGTCTGGTAGTCGCCGTCGGGCGTGACGTTCATGAGGTTGACCAGGGCGCGGTCCTTGTCCGCGTTGAGCAGGACGTCCCACTCGCGGCCCCAGATGACCTTGATGACGTTCCAGCCCGCGCCGCGGAACTGCGCCTCGAGCTCCTGGATGATCTTGCCGTTGCCGCGCACCGGGCCGTCGAGGCGCTGCAGGTTGCAGTTCACGACGAAGGTCAGGTTGTCGAGCTGCTGCTGCGCCGCGAGCTGGAGCATGCCGCGCGACTCGGGCTCGTCCATCTCGCCGTCGCCGAGGAACGCCCACACGTCCTGCTGCTCCGTGTCACGGATGCCGCGGTTGTGCAGGTACTTGTCCGTCCACGCCTGGTAGATCGCGCTCGCCGGGCCGAGACCCATGGAGACGGTCGGGTACTCCCAGAAGTCGGGCATGAGCCGCGGGTGCGGGTACGACGGCAGGCCGCCGCCCGGGTGGGACTTCTCCTGGCGGAACCCGTCGAGCTGGTCCGCGGAGAGGCGGCCCTCGAGGAACGCGCGCGCGTACACGCCGGGGGAGGCGTGGCCCTGGAAGTAGACCTGGTCGCCGCCGCCGGGGTGGTCCTTGCCGCGGAAGAAGTGGTTCAGGCCCACCTCGTACAGCGTCGCCACCGACGCGTAGGAGGAGATGTGGCCGCCGACGCCGATGCCGGGCCGCTGCGCCCGCGTCACCATGACGGCGGCGTTCCAGCGGATCCACGAGCGGTAGCGGCGCTCCAGCGCCTCGTCGCCGGGGAAGTAGGGCTCCTCGTGCACACCGATGGTGTTCACGTAGGGGGTGGTCAGGGAGGTCGGGACGGCGACGTTGCGCTCCCGGGCCCTCTTGAGCAGGTTCAGCAGGACGTAGCGGGCGCGCGGGCCCCCGCGGTCGTCGATCAGGCCGTCGAGGGCCTCGACCCACTCGCCGGTCTCGGCGGGGTCGAAGTCCGGAACCTGGCTGAGCAGACCGTTGATCAGCGGTCCGGTCTCGTCGTACGAAGCCACCAGCAACCTCATATCTCGTCGGATGCCGGGCGCTCGGCCGCGCGGTACACGGCCGACACCCGTCTCGGGCCCACTCCGGGCACGCGGCCGCGGCCGCTGGTGGCGACCGCGCCTCTTCACGAGACCAGGGTGGTCTACCCATTGTGTTCACAACGCGCGCGTAAGTCACACCATCGGGTGGTCAAGAGGGCGTGATTTCGGCGACACGGGCCGGACGGCGTGCGCGCCGCCGTCGTGCGGCCGCCCGGCCGTGCCCGGCCACGGCCGACGACCCGCGCGACGGCCGTCCGTGGGCGGTGCCTTGCCAAGCACCGCACCCTGCGGTGGGCTACCTTTGCCAGACACGGCAGGTCGTCGTGCGCGCGGGCGCCCGCCCGGGCGCGCGCGACGGCCCACCGCACGGACAGGACGAGGAAAGGAACGACACGACAGTGACCGACACCGTAGGGCCCAGCGGGGCGGACCGACTGGGGTTCGCGCCCGGCAACGTGGTCCAGGAGTTCGGCTGGGCGGACGACGTCGACGACGACCTGCGCGGTGAGCTCGAGGAGCTCGTCGGCGGCGAGCTCGTCGACGAGGACTACGACGACGTCACGGACGGCGTGGTCGTGTGGTTCCGCCAGGACGACGGCGACCTCACCGACCTGCTCGTGGACGTCCAGACCGTGCTCGACGACGGCGGTCTCATCTGGGTGCTCACCCCGAAGCCCGGCCGGCCCGGCCACGTGGGCCACAACGACATCCAGGAGGCCGCGACCACGGCCGGGCTGCACGCGACGAGCACGTTCGCCATCGCGCCCGACTGGTCCGCGACGAAGCTCGGGACCCGTGGCCGCGGTCGCTGACGACGCCGCGACGACCGGGCGCACGACGCCGCCCGGTCCGGGCGACCCGGCGCCCGACTTCACGCTGCCGGACACCCACGGCACGCCCGTCCACCTCGCGGACCTGCGGGGTGGGCCGGTGCTCCTCGTGTTCTACCCCTTCGCGTTCTCGGGGATCTGCACGGGCGAGCTGTGCGAGCTGCGCGACAACCTCGAGGAGTTCGAGGCGGCCGGCGTCACCCTGCTCGGCATCTCGTGCGACTCCGTGTTCGCGCAGAAGGCGTGGACGGCGCAGGAGGGCTTCGAGTTCGACCTGCTCTCCGACTTCTGGCCGCACGGGGACGTCGCGCGGGCCTACGGCGTCCTCGACGAGGACAACGGCCTCGCGCTGCGCGGGTCGTTCCTGCTCGACGCCGACGGGATCGTGCGGTGGTCGGTCGTGAACCCGCGCGGGCAGCGTCGTGACCTCGACGGTTACCGACGGGCGCTCGAACAGCTTTGACGCGGGCGCGCCGCGCGCGGTGGGGCATCGCCGGGCGGAGGGCCGACGACGGTTTTCGTCTCGGGCATCGCACCGCGGTGTGGCCGATGGCGGGGTGTCGAGCCGGTAGGCTGTGCTCCGCTGTTCCAGGGCCTGTAGCTCAGTTGGTTAGAGCGCCACGCTTACACCGTGGATGTCGGGGGTTCGAGTCCCTCCGGGCCCACCACCGGGCCGTCCGTTCGACGAGATACCCGTTGCCTCGCAAGTAGCTGGTTCTCAGCGCGGCACCCCGCTGGACCCATCGGGGAGACCCGGGGGTAGGTACCTGGCCGGGAGCTAGATCCTTCTGACGACGACACCCGCCGGGCACGACGTCGATCCGTTGCACGAGCCGGCGGTCCACAGGCGTGCGGGTTCCACCCCGACTCCGGCTGAGCTTCGGCGATCGACCTCACGGCGCTGATGCGGCGCATTGCAGTGAAGCCGCCGACGCGCGCTACATACAAGCAGGGCTGCTCGACACCCCGTCCGATCGTGATGTTGGAGGCGCCTGTTAGCTTGCCCCCAAGACCGACCGGCGTCGACCGCCAGTCGGGAGAGAATGGCAGGGGGATGCGTTGCCTGAGTGGATTTCTTCCATGTTGGACCATGCTTCATGGCCCGCTCGCCACTATGCAGAACAGGGTGGATTCGAGCAATCCGGGTGGCAGTATCTGTTGGTCGTGGTTGTCGTCTATGCCCTCGAGGCCGTCGTTGTGGCGTGGCTCTGGTCTGAGTTCTGGTTTTGTATTCCTGACATAGCGCGGCGTATAGGGAAGTGGGCGGCACGCTCGGGCTCGTTTCAGTCGATGAAGTCCACGGAGCGCGCACTCGCCGGGTTCGATAGGGCATGTGGGAGGCTTCGCCTTCTTTCAGGCATCACCCGCTCCAGAGGGCCGGAGCCGCGAGATGCGGATTTTGCCGGAGACGGTGCGCGAGGACTGGTGCGCTTGTGTCGATTTCTTGCGCGTGGCGTGTTCGGCGCGGTCGGCGCGCTAGCGAAGCTGGCGAAGCGATCCGTCTCCTTCATGGTTCGTCCGTGGGGGTTGCTGCTCCTGACGGCCAGCGTGGCCACCGTCTATCCGGACGCAATCTCGGGGGCCTTGGCGGCATTCAACGACCTCGCCCGTGACGTGGTGTGGACGAACCAGTTCTTCACGAACGTGGTCACAATCGTCGGTGTCGTCGTCGCGGTCGGCGTCGTCGTGCTCAAAGGGCTGCTGTCTGACCGCATCTCCGCAAGGAGACACGTGCAGGAGGGTCGAAACAGGCAGGCGCTCGAGTCGATCGCGCCGCTGTCAGAGCCTTTTGGCCGAATCGGATATTTTGGGATGAACGAGTTGGAGAGCGCGTGTGACCGAGTCGCGTGGCAACTCGACCTCGCAGAAGACTGGATCAACGGGCGGGTGGGTCGAGCCCTCGCCGTGGATCCCGACGAGTACCATCTCGCATGCGGTTCGGACTGTCCCGATCGATATGAACCGAACGTTGGGGCGGGCCGTGTCTTCCGGTCCGTCGAGCTGGACGGCGCGTTCGAGCAGATTGACGAGATTTGTGGCAAGCTAAACCCTCTCGCCGCGTGGGGTCGAGAGTTGAGTCGTGTCTGTAGTTATCGGGAGAGCTTCGCCATGGTTCCCGCGCGTTACCACGGTGAATCGCTGGCAGAATATGTGAGGAGTGGACTCCACTTTATTTCGGACGGCGAGGTCGAGAAGGTTAGGATCAGGTGGCAGCACAGTTGCCCGACCGATCTGATCGAGGACGACCCGGACCTCTCGGCGGAGTATATTTGGGCCGAGCGTAGGAAGTACCTTGACAGCTTGGCCGCAGACTATCGTGATCTCACTTGGGACACACTGGGGCGGCTCCGCTTCTGCGAAGAGATGGCGGAGATCGCCTGGCGGGCTAACGGGCTGCGTGGAGATCTCTTTGCCCGATTCGCAAGATAGATGCAGAGCCGGCACGTCGGCGTGCCTCGCTAGTGTCTCAGCTCTCCCCGCGCGAAGGTGTAGGCCTTACTCGTAGAGCCCCTCGGTGGGGGGAGAAGCCAAGCTGTAGCGCCGTGACCAGGCAGGACTGGTGAGCCCCGATCGTCTGGGTGATGGCAAGGGCGTCGCGGTCGACGGCGACTCGGTGGTCGTGCGGTATAGGCGACCGGAGCTCGGTTTGTTCGGTGTCGCCAGAGTGCGCGTGGGCCAGCAGGTGTGCGCTCGGTTCCTTCTGGAGGAACCCGACGCCTTCCGTCGGGTGACCTGTCCTTGAGCAGCCAGGAAGGCGTGTGGGAGCCCACCCCTAGCATCGGGCCCACCAGCAGCGACGACGTGACGGTGAGGTAGAGGGTGCTCGAGAAGGTCAAGGGTCTGTTCCGGCGTGACGAGGGGCAGACGGGAGGCGACCGCCCGAGCGCTCGGCTCGTCGACGCCCTGAAGGTGCTCGCGGTCGCGTCGCCGGAGCTCGCGGACCGCGCTGTCGCGTACGTGCACCGGGGCGAGGGCCCTGAGGTGCTGCTCGAGCTGGAGGCGCTGCGGGGCGGCGACGTCGAGGCCCTCCTCGGCCGTCCCGGCCAGTCCGGGGTCTACTCGTGGACGACCCCTGCCCAGGACGACCGGCTGAAGGCCGCCGTGCCGGGGTGGACGTCGGCGAAGGCGGTCACCGCGCGCTCCAACCTCTACACGCTCTCGGACTCCGTCACCGTCCCGGAGCTCGTACGCCTCGGCCGCGTCCTCAGCGCGGTCTCGTCCGAGGTGGACCGCGAGCGGGCGTCGGACCCGCGCTGGCTCACGACGCTCGTCAACGACATGTCGCGGCGCGCGAACGAACGCAGGCACGGCCAGAAGGGCAAGGGCGCGCCCGACCGCTGGACGCCGGACCTGCTCGTGGCCCTCGCGGTCGAGGGCGGCGTGCCGGAGGCGGACGCGCCGGCGGTGGTGCTGCGCGAGCTGTTCGAGCGGCCGGCGTCGGCCGGCTGGGCGTCGAGGCACCTGGGCCCGGCGCTGCTCGGCGACCCGGCGCGGGAGTTCGTCGTCG
The DNA here is from genome assembly GCF_049538415.1 of Cellulosimicrobium sp. AB352. NCBI lineage: Bacteria > Bacillati > Actinomycetota > Actinomycetes > Micrococcales > Promicromonosporaceae > Cellulosimicrobium > Cellulosimicrobium sp. AB352. The sequence continues at coordinate 136,262 of NZ_JBMVFX010000003.1, forward strand.
CGCACCTGGACGTCGCGACGCGGGTGCTGCCGGGGGTGAGCGCCGCGGGGCGCGGTGAGCTCGTGGCGCTCGTAGCGGCGGACCCGGCGGCGACCGAGACGTTCGCCCCGCTGCTCGCCGCGCTCGCCGCGGACACGAGCAAGGCGGTGCGCGAGGCGGCGGTCGCCGCGCTCGTCCCGCTCCCCGCGGCGCGCCAGCGCGAGCTCCTCGCCCCTCTGCTCACGTCGCTCCCGGCCTCGCGGCTCGGCGCCGTGGTGACACGGCTCGCCCAGGTCGACGGCGGTCTGGCCGCCCTGGAGGAGGCGGCCGAGCGGTCGACGGGCGCCCGGGCGACGCTGCTGCGCGACACCGTCGAGCGAGCGCGTGTCCTCGACGCCGCGCAGGAGGACGAGCCCGAGATCGACGTGCCGCCCTTCGAGCCGCTGCCGGAGACGGTGCTCGGCGACGAGTTCGTGCGGGCCGCGCGGGCCGCGATCGACACCGCCCTCGAGCGCGCCCGCGCCGACCACGCGGCGCACGCAGGGAAGAAGGACGACGACGGGTGGCCGCGGTGGCGCCGTCTGACCGTCGAGCAGGACCTCAAGGAGCTGCCGGGCATCACCGACGACGACCTCCGGGTCTTCGCGGCGTTCCTGTCCGGGACGAGCGCCCGGCGCCCCGGCGGCGTCGTCATGCGCCGGCTGTCCGCGCCGGGCGTCTTCTCGCGCCTCCCCGGCATCACGCTCCTGCACCGGCTGCGGCTGCAGGGGAACGAGGGACGCGGGCGCAGCGAGCGGTTCGGCTGGTACCGGCTCCACGAGGGCGACCTGCTCGACGTCGACCTGCGCGTCCTCGACGAGGCGCTGCGGCGCGTCGGACGCGACGACGCCGGGGCGCTGGTCGACGAGCTGTACTTCTCGACCTGGTGGGCGACCGACACGGTGACGCCCGAGCACGCGTGGCCCTACTACGCGGGGCACCTCGACCGGCTCGCCGCCGCGCTCGACGACCGCGAGCGCACGTACGGCAGCGCCAAGCCGGCCCGGGCGCTCGCGGTGCTCGCCCAGCTGCCGCAGGTCCCGCGCCGGTTCCTGCCGCGCCTGACCGAGCTCGCACTGGGTGAGGGCCGCACCTATCGTGCGACGGCGCAGGCGGCCCTGAGCACGCACCCCGGGGTGCGCGGGCTGGCCGAGCAGGGCCTGGGGAACGGCCGGTCCGAGGTGCGCCGCAGCGCGGCGGAGTGGCTCGCCCGGCTCGGCGACGTCGACGCGGTGCCTGCGCTGCGCGCCGCGCTGGGCAAGGAGCGCAGCGAGGTCGTGCGCGCCGCGCTCCTCACGGCGCTCGAGGCGCTGGGCGAGGACATCTCGGCCGACCTCGCGCCCGAGGCGCTGCTCGCGGAGGCGACCAAGGGCCTGCGCGCGAAGAAGCCGGTCAGCATGGCGTGGTTCGACCTCGACGCGCTGCCCGCGGCCCGCTGGGCGGCGGACGGCTCGCCGGTGGACCCGACGGTCCTGCGCTGGTGGGTCGTGCTCGCGGTCAAGCTCAAGGACCCGAGCGGTGCCGGGCTGCTGGAGCGGTACCTGTCGCTGCTCCAGGAGGAGGACCGCGCACGGCTCGGCAGCCACGTGCTCGCGGCGTGGGTCGCGCAGGACACGCGCAACCCCTCGCCGCAGGAGAGCGACGCGTACGCGACGGCCGGTGCCCAGCTGCGGTACGACCAGTACCAGGCCTGGGCCAAGCGCTCGCCCGAGCACTACTCGGTCGAGGCGTCCAAGACGCTCGAGGACCACCACCGCGACCTGTACCGCGAGCACCAGGCCACGTACGTCGGCTCGGCGGTCAAGGACAAGGGTCTGCTCGCGCTGACCGTCGCGATGCCGGGCGCCGAGCTCGCCGCGACGTTCCAGCGCTACGCGAAGGCGCACGTCGGGCGTCGCGCGCAGACCGAGGCGCTCGTGCACGCGCTCGCGGCGAACGGGCAGCCGGCCGCGATCCAGGAGCTCCTCGCCGTCTCGCGGCGGTTCCGCCAGGCGACGGTCCAGGAGACCGCGCAGCGGCTCGCGGGCGAGCTCGCGGAGCGGCGCGGCTGGACGGCGGACCAGCTCGCCGACCGCACCGTCCAGACCGCGGGCTTCGAGGACGACGGCCTGCTCCACCTCGACCTCGGCTCCCGGGAGTACGTCGGGCGCATCACCCCCGCGTTCACGCTCGAGCTCACGAGCGACGCCGGCAAGGTGGTCAAGGCGCTCCCGGCGCCCCGGGCGCAGGACGACCCCGAGCTCGTCGCGGCCGCCAAGAAGCAGCTCACCGCGAGCCGCAAGGAGCTCAAGGCCGTGGTCGCCCTGCAGAACCAGCGGCTCTACGAGGCGATGTGCGTGGGCCGCACGTGGACGGCGTCGGAGTGGCAGGAGTACCTCCTCGGTCACCCCGTGATGTCGCGCCTCGTCGAGCGGCTCGTCTGGGTCGAGAACCCCGGGACGGAGGGTGCCCGCCCGTTCCGGCCCGACGGCGGCGCGCTCGTCGACGCCGACGACGAGGACGTGGAGCTCGGGGAGGGGTCCACGGTCGGGCTCGCGCACGCCGTCCTGCTCGGCCCGGAGGCGACGGCGGCCTGGACGGCGCACCTGGCGGACTACGAGGTCACCCCGCTCTTCGCGCAGCTCGACGTCGCGACGCCCGACGTCCCCGCGGGCGCGACCGCGATCGACGACCACAAGGGCTGGTTCTCCGACAGCTTCTCGATCCGCGGGCGCGCCACGAAGCGGGGATACTCCCGCTCGCAGGCCGAGGACGCCGGGTGGTTCAGCGCGTACACCAAGGCGTTCACGAGCGCGGGGATCGTCGTGCAGATCGAGTTCACGGGGTCGTTCGTCCCGGAGGAGAACATCCCGGCCGCGGTGACGGCGCTGACGTTCGAGCGGACGGGCCGCGGCTCCGGACGGGGGACCGCGCGGATCGCGGACCTGCCGCCCGTCCTCGTCGCGGAGGCCTACCGGGACTATGTGGCGGTGGCCGAGGCGGGTTCGTTCGACCCCGACTGGGAGCGGAAGAGCCAGTGGTGACCCGCCGGACGCTCCCGTGAGCGGCGGCGCCGCCCCGTGATCGTCGTCGCGACGCTCGCCTGGCTGCTCGTCGCCGTGCTCGCGCGCCGGTCGACGGCGGTCCGGTCCGCCGTGAGCACGGCGACGTCGACGCTGCTCGCCCTCGCGGGCGTCGGGGCGGTCGTCGTCGTGGTGGCCGTCGCCGCGGACGACGGCGGGACCCGGGCGCTCGGCGCCCTCGCGAGCGTGCCCGCCGCGGCCGGCGCGGTCGCCGCCGGGACGTGGTGCGCGCGAGCGGTGGTCCGCCCGTGGACGGCGCGGCGGCGCGAGCGCGCGGCGGGCCGGGTCGCGTGGCAGGACCGCGTGCTCGCCGCCGCGGCGCGCACCGGGCCGCGCGTGCGAGGCGTGCGCGTCGTCGACGTCGCCGCCCGTTCGGCGTTCCGCGTCGCCGGGGTCCGCGTCACGGGCCTCGCCGCCGAGATGTCGTACTACGGCCTCATCTCGCTCATCCCGCTGACGACCGCGATCGGGTCGAGCCTCGGCTTCCTGCGCCCGCTCCTCGGCGACGACACCGTCGACTCGATCCGCTCGTCGATCGTCGGCGGGCTCACCACGGTGTTCGCCGAGCACGTGTCGACCTCGGTCGTCGCGCCGCTCGTCGACAGCCTGCTCGACGAGCAGCGCACCGGGTTCGCCGTCGGGTCGTTCCTCGTGGCGCTCTGGCTCGCGAGCCGCGTCTTCCGCGCCGCGGTCCGAGCCTTGGACGACGCGTATGGCGTCGAGCGGCGCCGCGGGGTCGTGGCGCAGTACGTCCTGGGGGTCGCGCTCGCCCTCGGCGCGATCGTCACGGCGGTGTCCGTCGTCGCTCTCGTCGTCGTCGGCCCGCTCCTGGGCGACGGCGCCGACCTGGCCGAGCGGCTCGGCCTCGACGCGGCCTTCCGGCAGACGTGGGACGTGCTGCGTTGGCCGACCGTCGTGCTCGTCTGCGGCGCGTACCTCACGCTGCTCTACCGCTACGCACCGAACGTCGACACGACGTGGCGGCGGTGCCTGCCCGGCGCGGCCGTCGGGACCGGTGGCGTCCTCCTCGTGTCCTGGGGGTTCGGTCTCTACGTCCGGCTCGCGGGACCGGCGGCGCCGGGCTCCGAGGCGGGGACGACGGCGGTCGTCCAGGCGGCCGGGCAGATGCTCGGCCTCGTCCTCGCCGGGGTCCTCTGGGGCTGGCTCACGAGCATCGTCGTGCTCGTGGGCGGCGTCGTGAACGCGGAGGCCGACCCGCACCGCGTGGTCCCGGCGGGACGTGCCACGGGCGCATCCTGGGCCGGTGGGGAGCGCGCCCCCGTGACGGGCACGGCCGCCGAACCCGTCGACGACCGCTCCCGCGGCACCGGCGCCGGCCGTGTGGGACGCGGCTCCTACGCTGACCTGCAGGACCACGGGCACGGCGCCCGCGACCGGACCGAGGAGGAGCCCGGGTGACGAGCACGACGACCGGTGACGAGCAGGCGCCCCTGGCGCTCGCCGAGCTGCGACCGCCGGCGGAGGTCCGGTACGCCGACGAGCTCGCGGCGCTCGCCGAGGCCGACGCCCGACGCGGGGCCGACGTCCCGCCGGGCTGGCGCCTGAGCCCGCGCGCCGTGCGGGCGTTCGTCGTGGGCGACCGGGAGCTGGGCGTGAGCCGCAAGTTCTTCGGTGACGACCCGCTCGTCGACCGCGCGGTCGTGTCGCTGCTCGGCAGGCAGGGCCTCATGCTCGTCGGTGAGCCCGGCACGGCCAAGTCCCTGCTGTCCGAGCTGCTCGCCGCGGCCGCGAGCGGCACGTCGACCCTCACGGTGCAGGGCACCGCGGGCACGAGCGAGGACCACGTGCGGTACTCGTGGAACTACGCGCTCCTCATCGCGGAGGGGCCGAGCGAGCGCTCGCTCGTCCCGTCGCCCGTCTACCGCGCGATGGAGAGCGGGCGCGTCGCGCGGTTCGAGGAGATCACGCGCTGCGCCCCGGAGATCCAGGACACGCTCGTCTCCGTGCTGTCCGAGAAGCAGCTCATGGTCCCCGAGCTCGGCGCCGACGCCCGTGTCGCGGCGCGGCCCGGATTCAACGTGCTCGCCACGGCGAACCTGCGCGACCGCGGGGTCCACGAGATGTCGGCCGCGCTCAAGCGGCGCTTCAACTTCGAGACGGTCGCGCCGATCCGCGACCGCGCGTTCGAGATCGAGCTCGTCGAGACGCGCCTCACGGCGGAACTGGGGCCGGCCGCGGACCGTCCCGTGCTCGACCGTGACGTGCTCGAGGTGCTCGTCACCGTGTTCCAGGACCTGCGCACCGGCACGACGGCGAGCGGCGCACCGGTCAAGCGCCCCGAGACCGTGATGTCGACGGCGGAGGCGGTGAACGTCGCGATCGCGGCGTCGCTCGAGGCGCGCTACCTCGGCGACGGCACGGTCACGGCCGGGCAGGTCGCGCGCCAGGTGGGCGGCGTCGCGCTCAAGGGCGACGAGGAGGACGCGCGGCGGCTGCGGCACTACGTGGACAACGTCGTGCGGGAGCGCGCGCGGTCGGACGCACGCTGGAAGGACTTCCTCACGGCGGCGGGCGACCTGTGGCAGTAGCCCTGCGCGCCGCGTGGGGCGCCGCGCCGCCGCGGCTGCGCCAGGCGGCCCACGACTTCGCGCTGCTGCGCGAGCGGGACGGCGTGCACCTCGTCGGGGTGCGCCACCACAGTCCCGCCTGCGCGGTCGCGGTGGCCGCGCTGGTCGCCGAGGTCCGGCCGTCCGTCGTGCTCGTCGAGGGGCCCGAGGAGTACACGCGCCTCCTGCCCGCGCTGCTCGACGAGCGGACGGTCCCGCCCGTCGCGGTCCTCAGCCTCGCCGGCGACCTCGCGGACGCCGCGGGAGGCGGCGTGCGCGCCGCGGGCTTCTACCCGCTCGCGCGGTACTCGCCCGAGTGGGTCGCCCTGCGCGCGGGGCACGCGGCGGGCGCGGAGCTCGCGTTCGTCGACTCCCCGTGGGGGGAACGGACGGCCGAGGAGGACGACGAGCGGGGAGCGGCCGCGCGGACCGTCCTCGCGGAGCGCCACCTCGCGCACTCGCGCACGGTCGCCCGGCTCGCGGAGCGGCTCGGGTGCCGCGACCACGACGAGCTGTGGGACCACCTCTTCGAGGCGCGCGAGACGGCGCGCCTGCACGACTGGCGCGAGCTCGTCGACGACGTGTTCGCGTGGGCCGCGCTCGCGCGGCTCGACTACGAGGACGAGGCGCTCGCCGCCGACGGCTCGCTCGACCGCGAGGCGCGCATGTCCGCGCGCGTCGCGGAGCACGCCGCGCGTGCGGACGGGCCGGTCGTCGTCGTCACGGGCGCGTTCCACACGCTCGCCCTCGTCGAGGCGCTCGAAGGGAGCGAGCACGGCGCGGCGGTCGTGGCGCGGCGCCCCGCGGACGGGTACGGCGACCTCGCCGACGCCCCCGCGTGGCTCGTCCGCTACGACGACGAGCGGCTCGACGCCCTGCGGGGGTACGGCGCGGGCATGCCCGCGCCGGGCTACTACGACCGGCTCTGGGCCGCGCACCACGACCCGGCCGGGCCTGCTGCCGCCGCGGCCGGGGTGCTGGTCGACGTCGGGCGCGGGGCGTCGGAGCGCGGGGCCCTCGTGAGCGTGGCCCAGTCCCAGGCCGCCGTCGAGCACGCGCACCGGCTCGCGGCCTTGCGGGAACGGCCCTGGCCGTGCCGCACCGACCTGCTCGACGCGATCACCTCGTGCTACGTGAAGGACCCGGACGACCTGGACGCCGCGGGAGACCGCCCGCTCGGTCTCGCGGTCGCCGAGGTCTTCGCCGGGCGCGCGCTCGGCGACGTCGCCCCAGGCGGTGCGGCCCCGCCGCTCGTCGAGGAGGCGCGGGCCCGCGCCCGAGCGCTGCGCCTCGACGTGTCCGACGCCGTGCCGCGCACCGTGCGGCTCGACGCCCGCCGTCGTGCCGCGCACCGCGACCGGCGCCGGTTCCTCGCGCTGTGCGCGTTCCTCGAGCTGGGCTTCGCCCGCCGGGTCTCCGGCCCCGACCACGTCGCGGGCCGCGGGCTGGGCCTCGTGCTGGAGGAGTGGACGTACGCGTGGACGCCGCTCGTCGAGGCGCGCCTCGTCGAGCTCTCCCACCGCGGGGCGACGCTCGAGGCGGTCGCGGTCGCGCTGCTCGACGACGCCCGCGAGCGGGCGCGCGAGGAGCGCTCGAGCGACGCCGTCGCGCGCCTCGTCGCGCAGTGCGTCGTCGTCGGGCTCCCGGAGCGGCTGCCCCCGCTCGTCGCGCTCGTGCGCTCCACGCTCGACGTGGACCCGTCGCTCGCGTCCGTCGTCGCGGGCATGCGACGGCTCGTCGCGCTGTGGCGGGCGCGCGTCGAGCTGGAGCTGGGCGACCACGCGCAGGCCCTGCTCGACCTCGCGGAGCAGGGGCTGGCCACGGCCGCGTACCTGGTCCCGGACCTCGCGGCGGCCGACGCGACGACGCAGGACGACGCCCTGGCGAGCCTCGTCGCGCTGCGGTCCCTCGTGCGTGACGTGCGCGGCGCGGGCCGGGACGGACCGGGCTCGGCGGCCGCGACGGTGGGGCAGGCGCTCGCGCGCGTCCGCGAGGACGCCGACGCGTCCCCGGCGGTGCGCGGCGCGCTCACCGCGTTCGCCGCCGTCGACGACGAGCTCGACGACGAGCTCGCTGACGAGCCAGGTGACCGCGGGCTCGTCGAGCGGGTGCGGGCCCAGCTCGCACCCGGCGCGGACCCCGTGGCGGCGACGGCGTTCCTCGGCGGGGTCCTGCGCGCGGCCCCGGACCTGCTGCTCCACACGCCGGAGATGTTCGACGCCGTCGACGAGGGCTTGCGTGGTCTCGACGAGGACGCGTTCCGAGCGGTCCTGCCGGACCTGCGGCGCGCGTTCACGTGGTTGCGGCCGACCGAGACGCACCGGCTCGCCGAGCGTGTCGCCGCCCGCACCGGGACGCGCGCGGACGCGCTGGACCGGCGCGTGCACGTCTCGGAGGACGACCTGCGGGCCGCGCTGGTGGTGGAGCGCGAGCTCGTCGCCGTCCTCGAGCGGGACGGGCTGGGCGCGTGGGCTCGCGGGAGCGCCTCGTGACGGCGGGCGGCGGTCTGGGCGTGGCCGGGCGGGCGGACGACCAGGAGGCCGCGCGGCGCTGGCGGCTCGTGCTGGGCCGGTACGCGGGCGACGCGTTGCCCGTGGCGCCGCCGGACCAGGCGCTGGACCGCACGCTCGGGCACCTCTACGACCGCGAGTACACCGCGCGCGGCCACCGGCACGGCACCGGGGGAGACCCCGACGGCGACGGGGGCAGGGGCCGCGGAGGCGGCCACGGCGGGTCGGTCGTCGAGGGGCTCGACTGGCTGGGGTCGGCGCGCGAGCTGTTCCCGCGCGAGACGTTCGAGCGCATGCAGGTCGAGGCGGTCGGCCGGTACGGCATGACGGAGCTGCTCGCGGACCCGCAGGCGGTCGAGGCCGTCGAGCCGAGCACGGAGCTGGCGTCGGCGCTCCTGCGCGTGCGGGGCAGGCTCGGGCCGCAGGTGCAGGACGGGCTGCGACGGATCGTCGCGCGCGTCGTCGAGGACGTGGTGCGCCGCCTGCGCCCCCGCTTCGTGACGGCCGTCGACGGGCGCCGGGACCGGACCCGTCGCTCGTTCGTGCGGTCGAGCCGCACGTTCGACGCCGCCGCGACGGTCCGCGCGAACCTCGGCCGCTGGGACCCGGAGCGCAGGCGCCTGCTCGTCACGGACCTGCGCTTCTCGGCGCGGCGGCGCAGGGCGCTGTCGTACGACGTCGTGCTGCTCGTCGACCAGTCGGGGTCCATGGCGGCCTCGGTGCTCTACAGCGCGGTGAGCGCGGGCATCCTCGCGGGGCTGCCGGGGATCACGGTCCGCCTCGTCCTGTTCGACACGGCGGTCGTCGACATGTCGCACCTCGCGCACGACCCCGTGACGGTGCTGCTCACCGCGCAGCTCGGCGGCGGGACCGACATCGCGCGCGCCGTGCGGTACGCGGAGCAGCACGTGCGCGACCCGCGGCGCACGGTCGTCGCGCTCGTCAGCGACTTCGAGGAGGGCGGCTCGGTGTCGCAGCTGGTGTCCGCGGTGGGGCGCCTGCACGCGTCGGGCGTCCGGCTGCTCGGGCTCGCGGCCCTCGACGGGCAGGCGAACCCCGCGTACGACCGCGGCGTCGCGCGCCGGCTCGCCGAGCAGGGCATGGAGATCGCGGCGCTCACGCCGGAGCGGTTCGCCGAGTGGCTCGGCGAGGTGCTCCCGTGAGCGGGGCCGGCGCCGGGCTCGGTGCGTGGGCCGCGGTGTACGCGGGGTACGACGACGACGCCCTCGCCACCCTCGCGAGCCCGGGCCTCGTCCGGCGCGCCCGCAAGGACGTCGCCGCCGGGCGGGTCGAGCCGGTCGAGGCGCGCCCCGACGGCGTCGTGGTGACCGTGGGCGGGGTGCGGGTCGAGCTCGACGCGCGCGGTCCCGCCGGGGCGCGGTGCGCGTGCCCGACGCCGGGCACGTGCCAGCACGTCGTGGCCGCGAGCCTGTGGGCGCGGGGGACGGGTGCCGCACCCGCGCCGCCTCCCGCCGTGGCAGGTGACGGCGCGACGCCGTCCCCTCCCGCCCCGGACCCGGTGGCGGAGATCCTCGCGCTCGACCCGCGCGTCGTGCACCGTGCCGCGGGCGCCGCCGTCGTGCGGGCGGTCGCCGAGACGGTGCCCGCTCGTCCCGCGCAGGCGTCGGCCGACGGTCTCCCCGTGGAGGGGGCGGTCGGTGGGCCGCCCGTGGAGGTGGCGGTCGACGGCCCGCGCGCGGAGGTCTCGTGGCCCGGCGCGCCGCGCGTCACGTACGTCGCGGGGGCGGGGTTCCCGGGGATGCTCGTGGCCCGCGAGGGGGCGGCGTGGAGCGACGCCGACGAGCGCCGGTGGCGGCTGGAGGCGCTCGTGCAGGTGTGGCGTGCGCACGGTCGTCCGTGGCCCTGGCCCGAGCGGGCCGCTGCGACGCCGCGTGCCACGGGCGTCCCCGACGCCCGGGCGGTGGCCGACGAGGTCGTGCGCGCGGTCGAGCGGCTGCTCGACGTCGGGCTCTCGCACGTCGGCCGCGACGACCTGGAGGAGCTGCGCGGTGCGGGCGTGGTGGCGCGGCTCGGCCGACGGCCCGCGGTCCAGCGTCTCGTCACGTCCGCGGTCGGGCGGCTCGAGGCGCTCGCGGACCACCGCGACGCGGTCGACGAGACGGACTGCCTCCTGGCCCTGGCCGAGCTGTGGGCGTACGTGCAGGCGGTCCCCCCGCCCGACGCCGGCACGCCCGACGAGCGCCCGACCGACCTGGCGCGGGTCGTGCCGCTCGGTGCACGGTGGTGGGTCGCGGCGTCGGGCGCGCGGGGTGTGACCATGCATCTGTGGGACGCGGACGCCGGGCGCGTGCGGTCGGTCACCACCGGCCGCCCGCCGGGCGCCGACCCGACCTTCCGGCGCTCGTGGGACCTCCCGCTCGTCTGGGGCCGCTCGGTCGAGGCGCTGTGCCGCGGCCCGTTCGCGCTGCGGGACGCGATCGAGCGTGCGGATACCGGGCTGCGCGCGGGCGAGGGGCCCGACGTCGGGCCGCTCGGGGCGCTCGACGCCGACGAGCTCCGCGACGTCGCGGCCCGCACCGCGACGACCCCGCCGCGGGCCGAGGCCGGGTTCGGCCGGACACCCGCCGCCGTGCGGGTCGTCATGGTGCGCGAGGCAGGGGCGATCGGCCTCGACGAGGTCGCCCAGGAGCTCAGGTGGACGCTGGTCGCGGCGGACGGCGCGGAGACGGTCGTGCGCGTCGACGCTGCGGACGAGGCCGCGTGCGACACCCTGCTCGGGGTCGCGGCGGGGAACCGGCGCGTGGTCGCCGTCGCCGTCGAGCGCGACCTCGCGTCGCGGCGCGACGAGGCCGTCGGGCTGTTCGTCGACCGCCCGGGCGAGGGCCTCGACGTCGTCGTCCCGACGCTGACGCCGGCGTACGACCACCGGGCGTGGTCGACCCCCTGGACCCGGCTCCGCGCCCGGGTCCGGTCGCTGCGCGGGCGCGCCGGCACGCACGCGCGGGAGGTGGTCGTGCCCACGCCCGTCGAGGAGGTGTGCGACACGCTGCTCGACACGGTCGTGGCGCTCGCCGCCACGGGGCGCCGGCACCTCACGCCGCACCAGGCGAGCGCGCTCGCGCGCGCAGCGCGCACCGCCGACGACCTCGGGGCGACGACGCTCGCCGCCACGGTCGGCCTCGTCGCGCACGAGCCCGACGCGGCTCGGCTCCTGCGCGCCGGCTTCGTCGCGTCCCGTGGTCGGACGCTCGCGCGCGCCGTGGCCGCCGCGCCCGCCCCCGGGCCCCGAGCACGGGAGGCGATCGCGTGAGCACCTACGCCGTCCACGTCGGCTCGCCGGGACGGGCCCGGGTCGAGCACGTCACGGACGGCCCGGCGGACCCGGTCCGCGAGACCTGGGACGACACGAACCGGTGGTACCCGCCCCTGCTCACGGCCGGGCGGCGCGTGGAGCGGTCGCACGACCTGCGCCTGTCCCACGTGCTGCTACGACGCTCGCGGCTCGTCGCGGGCACGCCGTTCGCGCGGCGCGACCCCGGGCCCTGGGACGCGCTCGCCGCGGTGCCGGCGGGGCGCGACCCGTCCGCGCCGCGGCAGCCCGTCGGGCTCTTCGAGCTCGGTGCGCAGGACGGCCCGAGCGTGCGGCTCGACCCCGTCGCCGAGCTCCGCGACCAGCTCGCGACCGTCGCCGCCGCGGACGGGCCGGACGCCGCCGGGCGGCTGCGGCTCCTGCTGGCCGGCGAGTCCGCGGGTGCGCTCGTCGCCGCCGAGATGCACCACGCGGGCGTGCCGTGGCGCGCCGACGTGCACGACGCGATCCTCAGCGGCGAGCTCGGACCACGGCCCCGGCCGGGCGAGCGGCCCGCGCGCATGGAGGAGCTCGTCGCGCGCATCCGCGCGGCGCTCGACGCGCCGCCCACGCTCAACCCCGACTCCCACCCCGACCTGCTCAAGGCGCTGCAGTACGCGGGCGTCGGCGTGCGGTCCCTGCGCAAGGGAGAGCTCGAGCGCGCGGACCACCCCGTCGTCGAGCCGCTGCTGGAGTACAAGAAGCTTGCGCGGCTCCTCACGGCGAACGGCTGGGCGTGGCTCGACACCTGGGTGCACGACGGCCGGTTCCGTACCGAGTACGTCGTGGGCGGGGTCGTCACGGGCCGATGGGCGTCGAGCGGCGGGGGAGCGCTGCAGCTCCCGAAGCAGGTGCGGCGCGCCGTCGTCGCGGACCCGGGCTGGCGGCTCGTCGTGGCCGACGCCGCGCAGCTCGAGCCGCGCGTGCTCGCCGGGCTCGCGCACGACGAGCGCATGGCCGCCGCGGGCCGTGGGGGCGACATGTACGCGGGGATCGTCGCGTCGGGCGCCGTCGCGACCCGCGACCACGCGAAGGTGGGGATGCTCGGCGCGATGTACGGCGGCACGACCGGCGACAGCGCGCTCGTGCTCCCGCGGCTCGCGAAGGCGTTCCCCGACGCCATCGGCCTCGTGGAGCGCGCCGCCCATGCCGGCGAGCGCGGGGAGGTCGTCTCGACGCTCCTCGGCCGCAGCTCCCCGCGCCCCGGCGAGTCGTGGCACGCCGCGCAGGACGGGGCGTACGCGGTCGAGGAGGTCGGTGCCACGGAGGACGCAGGGTCCGGGGCCGACGCGCAGGCGCGGGCCCGGTCGTACACGCGGGCCTGGGGCCGGTTCACGCGCAACTTCGTCGTGCAGGGCACGGCGGCCGAGTGGGCGCTGTGCTGGCTCGCGTCGATCCGGCGGCGGCTGTGGGACCTGCCCCTCGCCGCGACCCCCGGGGCGGCGCCCGCCCCGTTCGCCGACCGGGCGCACCTCGTCTTCTTCCTGCACGACGAGGTCGTCGTGCACGCGCCGGCCGAGCTCGCCGAGACGGTCGCGCACGAGGTCCGCGCCGCAGCGGCCGAGGCGGGTCGCCTCCTGTTCGGCGACTTCCCGGTCGACTTCCCGCTCACGGTCGCGGTCGTCGACCACTACGCCGAGGCGAAGTGAGGCGCGGCGGGCAGGACGCCCGGTGCAGTCACCGTCGCGGTTCGCCGCGGTACGTGCCGAAGGACCAGAGGTTCCCCTCGGGGTCCCGGAGCACGAGCTCGCGGCTCCCGTAGTCCGTGTCCCGCAGCGGCACGACGACGCGACCGCCGGTACCCGGCACGCGCGCGCGCAGCCGGGCGTCGAGCGCCTCGATCGCGGCGTCGTCGGGCACGACGGCGTACGTGCCGCACGTCCCCGGCTCGCGCGACCACTCCCGCTCGGGGGAGTGGCTGCCGAGCATGATCCCGCCGCCGTGCGGCCAGTCGAGCTGGGCGTGCGCGACGTCGCGGTCGTCGCCCGCCATGACGGCCGTCGCGACGAACCCGACGACGTCGGTGAGGAACGCGACGAGCGCGCGGGCGTCGCGCGCCTGGAGGGTGGGCCAGACCTGGGGGCTCGGTGCCCCGGTCGGCGTCCCGGCCGCGTCGGCAGCGGGGGTGTGGTCAGCGGTGTCCCGGGTGCTCTCGTGGATGCTCATGGTCCCAGGCTGGGCCGTCGGTGTGGCCCCCGGCTTGGATGTTCCCGACCTCCTCCTGGACCCACCCGGTCGGCGTCGTGCCGGCGAACCGCCGGAACTCGCGCACGAGGTGGGAGTGGTCGGCGTACCCGGCGCTCGCGGCGACGTCCGCGAGCGTGCGGGGCCCGCGGCCGAGGGCGAGGCGCTGCACCGCACGACGGGCCGCGTCGAACCGCGCGAGCCCGCGCGCCGCGCGCGGCGAGACCCCGAGCTCCGCCCGGAACAGCGTCTCCAGGCGGCGTTCGCCCAGCGCTACGTGGCGGGCCACGTCCCGGACCCGGGCGCGCCCGTGCGTGCGCACCAGCACCCGCCACGCCTCCGCGACGTCGGGCCGCACGCCGTCGCGCCGGGCGACGGAGCCACCCGGCGCGACGGCCCCGGGCTGTGTGAGCGCCGCCCGCACGACGTCGAACGCCGCGGGCCACGAGCCCGCCTCGGCCACCTGATCGCGCAACCGCTCGGCGACGGGCCCGAGCACCGCGTCCGCGTCCTCGACGAGCCCGAGGTCGCCGGCCCGGACACCGAGCAGCTCGCGGCACGCGAGGGGGTCGAGGGCGAGCTGCACGCCCGCCTGCTCGGGCGGCTGGTGGATGTAGGCGGGCCGCGTGTGCAGACCGCCGACGAGCGAGGCGTAGCCCACCGGGGCGTCGTCCGGCCCGACCGCCGTCGGCACGGCGCCCGCGGTGCTCACGACGAGCGTGAGCCACGGCGACGGCAGGCCGCGGTGGACGGACGGTGTCCCGTCCGTCGTCGCGGTCCGCAGGCGGTAGCCGACCATCGACACGACGCCGGGCGGCAGCGCCGGCGGCAGGGCTCGCACGTACTCGTGCACGGCTCCAGGCTAGGCACTCACGTCGCGGGTCGCAGACCGCGCACCTGCGGGACGTCGGTGCCGCTCGCCGCGCGGCGCACGTGGGAGCGCGCGTGCTCGACGGCGTCGTCGAGCGTGTCGAACAGGTGGTTCTCGTGCCGGAGCTCGGCGAGCGCGCCGACGTTCGTGAGCAGCGCGCGGTGCCGGTCCTGGACGCCCTTGACGAGGACGGTGACGCCGCGCGCCTCGAGACCCTCGATGAGCCCGCCGAGCGCCTTCGCCCCGGTCGCGTCGACCATGCGGAGCTGGGAGAGCCGCAGGACGACGACCGCGACGTCCTCGTGCGCCGAGGCGTCGGTCACCTCGGCGAGCACGCGGTCGGCGGCGCCGAAGAACATGGACCCCTCGAGGCGGAAGAGCGCGACGTGCTCGTCGCCCGGCTCGGCGGGGCCGGGCAGCGGCTCGCGGTGGACCCCGGAGGCGCGGGCGACGGTCCGCAGCGCGAAGAACGCGGCGACGAGGATGCCGATCTCGATGGCCTGCACGAGGTCGAACGCGACGGTGACGACGGCGGTCACGGCGAAGGTCGCCGCGCTGGAGCGCCCGGCGCCGACGACGGAGCGGATGGTGCGCCCGCCGATCATCCGGAAGCTCGTCACCATGAGGACGCCGGCGAGCGCGGCGAGCGGGATCCGCGAGACCGGGCCGGTGGCGAGGTACATGACCGCGAGGATCACGACCGCGTGCACGACGGCGGCGAGCCGCGTGCGGGCGCCGGAGCGCACGTTCACCGCGGTGCGGGCGATGGCCCCCGTGGCGGGCATGCCGCCGAAGAGGCCGCTGGCGACGGAGGCGGCGCCCTGGCCGACGAGCTCCCGGTCGGGCTGGTAGACGGAACCGCCGCCCGGCCCGGACTGGACCATGGTCGCCGCGACGCGCGCGGACAGCAGGGACTCGATCGCGGCGAGCGCGGCGATGGCGAGCGCGGCGCCGCCGAGGTCGCGCAGCGCGCCGGGCGTGACCGACGGCAGGACGGGCGCGGGCAGCGACGACGGCAGCGCGCCGATGCGCGGGACGGGCGCACCGAGCACCTCGACGAGGACGGTGGCGAGCACGACCGCGCCGAGCGACGCGGGGATCCCCGCGTGGAGCCGGGGGAGCAGCACCATGGTCGCGGCGACGAGCGCGACGCAGCCGAGCGTCCACAGTGCCGGGGCGGCGGGCACGTCGGTGACGGCGGCGCGCACGGCCTCCACCGCGGACACGAGGGTGTTGTGGCCGGGCGCGACCTCGACGCCGACCGCGGCCGGGACCTGCTGGAGGAAGATGATGCACGCGATCCCGAGCGTGAACCCCTCGACGACCGGCCACGGGATGTACGTGACGACGCGCCCGAGCCGGGCGAGCCCGGCGACGAGGACCACGAGCCCGGCGAGGACGGTGACGAGCGCCACGGAGCCCGGGCCGTGCGTGACGACGACCGGCGCGAGCACGACCGCCATCGCCCCGGTCGGTCCGGACACCTGGTGGTTCGACCCGCCGAGGACCGCCGCGACGACGCCGGCGACGACGGCGGTGACGAGCCCGGCGGCGGCCCCGACGCCGGAGCTGACGCCGAACGCGAGCGCGAGCGGGAGCGCGACGACGCCCACGGTGACGCCGGCGAGGAGGTCGGCGCGCAGGGTCCGGGGGCGCAGGTCGTAGTCGGAGCGTCGGGGCAGCAGGTCGCGGACGGCGGCGAGGCGGTTCATGCCGAGGGGGACGACGCCGTGGTCGCGTCGAGCACCGCGCGCGCGGACGCGCCGGGCAGGGCCGGGAGCCGCCGCGCGGCCTCGAGCTGGTCGGACGCGCCGGCGAGGTTCGACAGGAGGAACGCCCGTGCGACGACGAGCAGCTCGGCGACGAGCGGCTCGGCGAGGCGGTACTCGACGGCGTTCCCGCTGCGCGTCGAGGTGACGACGCCCGCCCGGCGCAGCACCGCGAGGTGCTGGGAGAGCTGGGACGCCTCGCACCCGGTGACGTCGAGCAGCACGGAGACGGGCGCGGTGTGGTCGGCGTCGGCGGCGAGGACCTCGAGCACCTGGATGCGCGTGGGGTGCGCGAGGCACCGGAAGAGCTCGGCCTTGATGCGGTAGAGGGGGGCGGTCTCGTCGGTGGCCGGGGCGCCGTCGTCGGGTCGGGGTGGGCGGGGCACGGGTCCTCCGGGCTACGGGATGATGGCTTGCGCAATCCATCAAACCATGGCGAGCGGCGTCCGGCGGCCCGCCCGGGATAGCCTGCCGCCATGACCGCCGCGCCCGACCCGAGCACCGACACGTCTCCTGCGGACCCGGCGGCCGAGGGCGCGGGGCACCCGACGCTCGGCCGCGTCGTGCGGACGCTGGACGAGCTGTACCCGCCGTCGACGGCGGAGGACTGGGACGCCGTCGGGCTCGTCGCCGGCGACCCGGACGCGCCCGTGCGCAAGGTGCTGCTCGCCGTCGACCCCGTCGAGGAGGTCGCGGACGAGGCGCTGGCCTGGGGCGCCGACCTCCTCGTGACGCACCACCCGCTGTTCCTGCGGCCGGTGCACTCCGTCGCCGCGACGACCTTCAAGGGCTCGCTCGTGCACCGCCTCATCCGGGGCGGGTGCGCGCTGTACGTCGCCCACACCAACGCCGACGCCGCGCAGCGGGGGGTCGCGGACGCCCTCGCCGACGCGCTCGACCTCCTGCACCGCGTCCCCCTCGTGCCGCACCCCGCGCCGTCGCCGCACGAGGCGGCCCGCACCGGCACCGGCCGCGTGGGCCGGCTCGCGGAGCCGACGACGTTGCGCGCCTTCGCGGAGCGCGTCGCGCAGGTGCTGCCTCCGACGGTGCAGGGCGTGCGCGTGGCGGGCGACCTCGACGCGCGCGTCGAGTCGGTGGCGGTCGTGGGCGGGTCCGGCGACTCGCTGTTCGACGCCGTGCGCGCGAGCGGGGCCGACGTCTACCTCACGTCGGACCTGCGCCACCACCCCGTGTCCGAGCTGCGCGAGCGCGCGCGGCTCGACGGCGGCGAGGCGGGGACGCCGTTCCTCGTCGACGTGCCGCACTACGCCTCGGAGTGGCCGTGGCTCCGCTACGCTGCCGAGGACCTCGTGCGCGTCCTCGCGCGCTCCGGCGCGGCCGTGGAGACGCGGGTCAGCACGCTCGTCACCGACCCGTGGACGGCGCGGTTCCCGTCCGCACCCGCCGACCCCGCAGCCGACGCCGGACCGCCCCGCGCCACCGCGCAGGGCTGACGCCCGCCGCGCGTCGACCCCCACCCGTCCCCACCGACCCGCATGCCGGCCCCCGCCCCGGGGCCCACGAAAGGAACCACCCGTGGCCACTGCACCGCCCGCCGACCAGCTCCGCCTGCTCGACGTCCAGGAGCTCGACACGCGTGCCCAGCAGCTCGCGCACCAGCGCAAGAACCTGCCGGAGCACGCGCGCATCGCCGAGCTCGACGCCCAGCTCGAGGACCTGCGCGGCAAGCTCGTGGAGTCGCGGACCGCGGTGAGCGACCTCCGGCGCGAGCTGACCAAGGCCGAGGGCGACGTCGAGCAGGTGCGCACGCGCGCCGCCCGCGACCAGTCGCGCCTGGACTCCGGGCAGGTCGGGGCGAAGGACGCGCAGGCGCTCGTCGCGGAGCTCGAGTCGCTCGCCCGCCGGCAGGGCGTCCTCGAGGAGGTCGAGCTCGACGTCATGGAGCGGCTCGAGGCGCACGAGGAGGCCCTCGCGAAGCTCGAGTCGGCGCACGCCGAGCTCGAGTCCGCCAAGGCCGAGGTCGTGGCCGCGCGCGACGCCCGGTACGCCGAGCTCGACGCCGAGGCCGCGCAGGTCGCGGGGCGGCGCACGGACGCCGTCGCCGGCCTCGACGCGGGCCTGCTCGCGCTCTACGAGCGCGTGCGCGACCAGAACGGCGGGCGTGGCGTCGTCGCGCTGCGCGGCCAGCACGTCGACGGGCTCAACGTCTCGCTGAGCCCGGCCGAGCTCGCGGCGATCACGTCGGCCGCGCCCGACCAGGTGGTGCGGCTCGAGGACTACGGCCACATCGTGGTGCGGCCGGAGGGCGCCGGCGCGTGAGCGGCACCAGCGGTCGGCAGCTCGTCGTCGAGGCCGACGGCGGCTCCCGCGGCAACCCGGGGCCTGCGGGCTTCGGGGCGCTCGTCCGCGACGCCGCGACCGGCCAGGTGCTCGCCGAGCGGGCCGCGTACCTCGGCACGACGACGAACAACGTCGCCGAGTACTCGGGCCTCGTCGCCGGTCTGCGCGCCGCCGCGGAGATCGACCCGGACGCGCGCGTGACCGTCCGGATGGACTCGCGGCTCGTCGTCGAGCAGATGTCGGGGCGCTGGCAGATCAAGCACGACGACATGCGCCGCCTGGCGGCCGAGGCCGCGGCGGTGCTGCCGGCCGCCCAGGTCACCTACGAGTGGGTGCCGCGCGCGCAGAACGCGGCGGCCGACGCCCTCGCCAACGAGGCGATGGACACCCGCGGCACCGTCGTGCGCGACCACGAGCCCGCGGACACGTCGGAGGTGCCGTCCGGCGCCGCGGCCGACCCCGCGGCCGAGACCGCACCCGTCCCCGTGGACGGGACGACCCTCCCCGCCGTCCTCGAGGGTGCGGCGCTCGACACGCCCGACCGGCCGTCGGGCGCCACCGTCCGGTTCGACGACGCACCCGCGCTCACGGTCGTGCTCGTGCGCCACGGCCAGACGCCGCTCACCGTCGCGGGCGCGTTCAGCGACTCGTCGGTGCCGGGACCGTCCCTCACCGCGCGCGGCCGGACGCAGGCCGCGCAGGCCGCTGACCTGGTGTTCCGGATCGGTCGCCAGGCATGGCCCGACCTGCCGCGCCCGTCGGCCGTCGTCTCCTCGCCCATGGTCCGGGCCCAGGAGACCGCGCGCGCCGTCGGCCGCCGCCTCGGGGTGCCCGTGACGACCGACGACCGGTTCGCCGAGGTGGACTTCGGCGCGTGGGAGGGGCTCACGGCCGCGGAGGTCGACGCCGGGTGGCCCGGCCTCCTGCCCGCCTGGTACACGACCGGGACGACGCCGGCCCCGGGCGGCGAGTCCGCCGCCGACGTCGGCGTGCGCGTCCGGCAGGGGCTCCGCGACCTCGTCGACACCATGCTGCCGGGTGCCGGGCCCGCGGGCCGCACCGTCGTCGTCGTGGGTCACGCCGTCCAGGTGCGGGCCGCGATCGGGACGTCCGTGGGCGCGCCGCCCGAGCAGTGGTCGCGGATCCGCGTCCCTCCGGCGTCGGTGAGCATCCTGCGGTTGTGGGCCGACGGCACGAGCGAGCTCACGGCCCAGGGCGTCCCGAGCGACCTCTGACCCGGCCGAGGTAGAGGCCTGGTAGCGCGAGGTAGAGGCATGGTCGTGACCGCGGCTCTACCTCGGCGGCCTCGGACGCGCGGTGCGGGCGGCCTGGAGACCGGTCTCCACCCAGGCGTCGAGCTCGCGCGTGTCCGCCAGGCGCGGACCGTCGACGACGACCCACCCCGCCATCGTGCGGGTGCCCATCGTCATCGGCCGGGCGCCGCGCTCCAGGGCGGCGGTGCGTCCGCCCGTGCCGAGCCGCACCATGAGGGCGTCCCCGGAGATCGCGACCGCCATGCGCCCGTCGACGAGGAACGCGAGGCCGCCGAACATCGTCCGCTCCTCGAACGGGGCGCGGGGCGCCAGCACCGCGCGGACGCGGTCGGCGAGGTCCTGGCTGACGGCCATGGGTCCACTGTGGACCCCTGCCCGTCCCGGCGCAGTGGCACGCGGCGCCGGCCCGGGCCGACCACCGCGCCGGACCGCTCGCCCGGACCGCTCGGGCGGACCGCTCAGGAGATGACGAGCTCGAGCGTGCGCGGCCCGCTGCGCGTCGTGGCGTCGTGCAGGGTCGCCTCGATCAGCCGGTAGGTGAGGCCCGAGCCGACCTCGGTCCCGATCACCGTGCCGACGAGCTCGCGCGCGGCGTCCAGCAGCCCGGCCGCGGACGACGGCGACGGCGCCTCCCGGCGCACGAGGTGCCCGGCGAGCACGCCGCGCGTGTGCTTGGCGTTGTGCGAGACGACGGTCCGCTTCCCGGCGTGCTCGCGCACGACCCGCACCGCGACCCACTCGGCCGCCCGCGGGCCCGATGTCCGCGGCTTCCACGCGCCCACGTACGTCGCGGACCGGCAGTCCACGACGACGTCGCCCGCGGCCCGCTCGTCGAGCACGGGGTCGAGGTGGGGCCGCCACGCCGTGGCGAGCTTCCCGACGCCCGGCAGGTCCACCGCCATGGAGAGCCGGTACGCCGGGACCCGGTCGGCAGGGGAGAGCGCGCCCCACAACCCCGACACGACGCGCACGTCCTCGCGGGCCCGACGCGCGGGCTCCCCGCCCGCGGCGAGCGCCCCCGCGAGGTCCGCGGCGCCGTACAGCACGCCCGTGTACACGTCGGCTGCCGGACCGGCCGGGGCCGAGCGCAGCACGGTGTTGCGTCGCACCTCCTCGGCGAGCCCCGGCGTCGTGCCCAGGACCTCGTGGGCGTCCGGCCGGGCGCTCGCGGCGGCGAGCGCGTCGAGGACCGTCACGCGGTGCGCGGTGAGCGCGGGGGAGGTCAGGGTGTCGAGGTCGACGGGCGGGGCGCCGTCGGGCGCGGGGGTCTTGCCCTCGGACGGGGGGAGCAGCACGAGCACCGGGTCACTCTACGAGCGCGCGCGACGTCGCCGCCGCGGGTGACCGGGGCCGACGGCGTGGGGTGCGTCACGGCTACGCTCGCCCGATGGCCCAGGTGAAGATCTACGGACGGCGCAGCGTGTGGGGCGCGCGGCGGACGGAGGTGTCCGACGCGCTGCACGACGCGCTCGTGCGCGCGTGGCAGCTCCCGCCGGACAAGCGGTTCCACCGCTTCCTGCTCCTGGACGACGACGACCTGGTCGCCCCGCGCTCGGACGCGTACCTGGTCGTCGAGGTCGTCTGCTTCACGGGCCGCACGCGCGAGGCCAAGCGCGCGCTGGTCGCGGCGCTGTACGACGACGTCGTGCCAGCCCTCGGCCTGACGGTGGACGACGTGGAGCTCGTGATCCTCGAGAGCCCGCGCGAGAACTGGGGCATCCGCGGGGTCAGCGGCGACGAGCTCGCGCTGTCGTACCGCGTCGACGTCTGACTCGCGCGTCCCCTGCCTCGGGCGGCGGGGGGCGGTCCGAGCCCCGTGCGGGGCCGCTCAGCCTGCCTCGGCGACGACGGCCAGCACCGCGTCGCCGTACCGGGCGAGCTTGTTCTCGCCGACGCCGCTCACCAGCGCGAGCCGCTCGAGCGAGCCGGGCCGGGCGGTCGCGATCCCGCGGAGCGTCGCATCCCCGAACACGATGTACGCGGGCACGCCCTGGGTCTTCGCCTCGCCCGCCCGCCAGGCGCGCAGCGCCTCGAAGAGCGGGACGTCGGCCTCGGCCAGCTCGGCGGCGGCCGACGCCTTCCGTCCCTTCGCCGCGCGCACCGGACGCGCCGGCTCGTGCCGCATCCGGACCTCGCGGCGCCGGGCCAGGACCTCCCCGCTCGCCGCGGTGAGCACGAGCGTCCCGTGCGCGCCCTCGACGGTGAGCAGTCCCTGGGCGAGGAGCTGGCGCACCACGGCTCGCCACTCGTTCTCGGACAGGTCGTCCCCGACCCCGAACACCGACAGCTCCTGGTGCCGGAACCGCCGGACCTTCTCCGTGTCCCGGCCGAGGAGGATGTCGACGACCTGCCCGACGCCGAAGCGCTGCCCGCGCTCGCGGTCCAGACGGAACACCGTCGAGAGCACCTTCTGCGCGGCGACCGTCCCGTCCCAGGCCTCGGGCGGGGCGAGGCACGTGTCGCACGTCCCGCAGGCCCCCGGGTGCTCCTGGCCGAAGTAGGCGAGGAGCTGGGCGCGGCGGCACTCCACGGTCTCGCAGAGGGCGAGCATCGCGTCCAGGTGCCGGCCCAGGTTGCGCCGGTGCGCGGCGTCGCCGTCGGACGTCTCGATGAGCTTGCGCTGCTGCACGACGTCGGCGAGGCCGTAGGCCAGCCAGGCGGTGGAGGGCAGCCCGTCGCGCCCGGCGCGCCCCGTCTCCTGGTAGTACCCCTCGACGGACTTGGGCAGGTCGAGGTGCGCGACGAACCGGACGTCGGGCTTGTCGATGCCCATGCCGAAGGCGATCGTCGCGACCATGACCACGCCGTCCTCGCGCAGGAACCGGGACTGGTTCGCGGCGCGCACCGACGCGGGGAGCCCCGCGTGGTAGGGCAGCGCCTGGATCCCGTTCTCGACGAGCGTCGCGGCGGTCCTCTCGACCGACGCGCGCGAGAGGCAGTAGACGATCCCGGCCTCCCCGGCGTGCTCGGTCCGCAGCAGGTCGAGCAGCTGCTTCTCGGGCCGGTCCTTGGGCACGATCCGGTAGGTGATGTTGGGGCGGTCGAAGCTGGAGACGAAGTGCCGCGCGCCCTCCAGGTCGAGGCGCAGGGCGATCTCGGCGCGCGTCGCGGCCGTCGCCGTCGCGGTCAGCGCGATGCGCGGGACGGACGGCCAGCGCTGGTGCAGCACCGACAGCTCGAGGTAGTCCGGCCGGAAGTCGTGGCCCCACTGGGAGACGCAGTGCGCCTCGTCGATCGCGAACAGCGCGATCGGCGTCCTGTCGAGCAGGTCGAGGGTGGCGCGGCTGCGGAGCCCCTCCGGCGCCACGTAGAGCAGGTCGAGCTCACCCGCCACGAGCGCCCGCTCCACGGCGCGGCGGTCCTCCGAGGACAGCGTGGAGTTGAGGAACGCGGCGCGGACGCCGAGCGCCGCGAGGGCGTCCACCTGGTCCTGCATGAGGGCGATGAGCGGGGAGATCACGACGCCGGTCCCTGGACGGACCAGGGCGGGGATCTGGTAGCACAGCGACTTGCCCCCGCCGGTCGGCATGAGCACCAGGGCGTCGCCGCCGTTGACGACGGTGTCGATGACGGCCGCCTGCTCACCCCGGAACGCGTCGTACCCGAAGACTCGCCGGAGCACGTCGAGCGCGGGGTCGGTCGCAGTCGCTGTGGCCACCCGGGCACCCTACCGAGGAGTTCCGACACGACGGTCCCGGCGCGTCCGCCCCACCGCCGGGGCGCCCGTCACGGGCGGCGGAGCTCCGCGGGCAGGTCGTCCCGGTGGCGGACGGCGAGCGACGTCACCGCGCGGGTCAGGCAGACGTACAGCCGTCGCAGCCCCGTGACCCGGTCGGGCTCGCCCCGGACGACGCCCTCCGGGTCGTCCAGCACGACGTGGTCGAACTCCAGCCCCTTCGCGAGCGACGCGGGCACGAGGTCGAGGCGCGCGTCGAACTCGACCGCGCCGTCGTCGTCCGACGCCTCGCCGACGACCGCGAAGGCGAGGCCCGCCGCGGCGAGCGCCGCGCGCGCGGCGTCCGTGCCGGCGTCGGGCACGATCAGCCCGACCGACCCCTCCCGGGCGAGCGCCGTGCGGACCAGGTCCACGAGCGGCCCGGTGGTGAGGACGAGCTCGCCCCGCGCCCGGCGGACGGCGACCGGCGGGTCGAGGTCCGGCGCGATCGAGGGGAGCAGGCGGGCCGCGTACTCGATGACGTCGCCGGGGACGCGGAAGCCGGCGGTGAGCTGCTCCACGTGGCCGTCGGGCTTGCCGAGGTGCGTCAGCGCGTCGGTCCACGAGGAGACCCCCCACGGCGTCGTCGCCTGGGCCAGGTCGCCCAGCACCGTCAGCGAGCCGGTACGCGCCCGGCGCCCGAGAGCGCGCAGCATCATCGGCGAGAGGTCCTGCGCCTCGTCCACCACGACGTGCGCGACCGACGCGCCACGGGCCAGCAGGTCCGCGACCTCGTCGAGCAGGACGAGGTCGGCCAGCGTCCAGCGGGCCGTGCCCGGTGTCCGGGACGGTCGGGCCGGGCGCAGCAGCTCCTGCTCGGCCGGGGTGAGGACGCCGTCGGCGCTCGCGGCGAGGAACGCGGGGTCGACGAGGAGCCGGTGCAGCAGCGCCGTCGGCGTGACCTTCGGCCACACCGCGGCGGTGTAGTCCCGGACCGGGCGGGTGCGCGCGAGCGCGTCCCACGCCCGCTCGTCGAGCGCCTCGCCCGACTCCTCGATCTGCACGAGGATCCGGTGCGCGAGCGCGTGCCGCAGGTGGTCGCGACCGGCGTCGAAGCGCGGCTCCCGGCCGACCACCTGCGCCACGCACTCGCGGGCCTCGTGCGCGGCGACGCGCCAGCGGCGCGCACCGCGGGGCAGCACGAGCGCCTCGGACGGCTCGACGAGGTGCGACCACACCGCGCGGCGGAGGACCTCGGCCATGCGCACGTCGCCCTTGAGCCGCGCGACGTCCGCGGGCTCCGTGCCGCGCAGGCGGCCGTGCGCCGTGACGATCTGCTCGACGGTGGTCTGGGTCGCGTCGACCTCGCCGAGGGCGGGCAGCACGTCGCGGATGTACCGCAGGAAGCTCGCGTTGGGCCCGACGACGGTCATCCCGGCGCGGCTCACCCGCTCGCGGTGGGAGTACAGCAGGTACGCGGCGCGGTGCAGCCCGACGGCGGTCTTGCCGGTGCCGGGCGCGCCCTGCACGACGACGGTCCGGTCGATCCCGCTGCGCACGATGACGTCCTGCTCGGGCTGGATGGTGGCGACGATGTCGCGCATCGGCCCGGTACGGGGCCGCTCGATCTCGGCCTCGAGGATCGCGGAGGACTCCGCGCCGGGACCCGGTGCGGTGAGCGACTCGTCCTCGAAGCCGGTGAGGGCGCCGCGCTGGAAGCCGTAGCGGCGACGGACGGCGACCCCCATCGGCTCGGTGCGGGTGGCGCGGTAGAAGGGCGTGCTCACCGGGGCGCGCCAGTCGACGACGAGCGGGTCGCCTTCGGGGTCGGAGACGTGACGGCGTCCGATGTGGAAGACCTCGGCGGGCTCGTGGCCGGTGCCGTCGAGGTCGATGCGCCCGAAGAAGAGCGGGACCTCGGGGTCGTCGGCGAGCTGGGCGAGCCGACGGGCGAGCGCCGCCTCGAGGTACTCGGCGCTGACCCGGTCTCCCGCGAGCGCGTCGAGCGACCCGGCCCGCTCGCGCATGCGGGCGAGCTGCCTGCGGGCGTCGGCCAGGAACTCCTGCTCCCGGGCGAGCTCGGCCGACGTGTCGGGGGCGGGTGCCGCGCTCGGGGCGTCGGGGGCGGACGGTTCGGCGGTGGCGGGCACGACAGACCTCCGGGAGCGGGCTTCGAGGGGGGCGGGCCATCCTACGGGGCACGACCCGCCGCCGGGACCGGTCGCTGGTCCGCCGAGCCGCCCGGGAGCGGTAGCCTTGCTGGCGCGGACGAGTCGGTCGGACGGTCGCGTCGGGAGGCCTCGTGCCTCCTGCCGAGGAACGTCCGGGCTCCGAAGGGCAAGGTGGTGGGTAACGCCCACCCGGGGTGACCCGCGGGACAGTGCCACAGAGAACAGACCGCCGCGTCGGGAAGGGCTCCGGCCCCGACCGGTGCGGTAAGGGTGAAACGGTGGTGTAAGAGACCACCAGCGGACCGGGTGACCGGTCCGGCTCGGTAAACCCCACCTGGAGCAAGGTCAGACAGACTGTGTCTGAGGGCTGCCCGCCCGATTCTCCACGGAGAAGCACAGTCGGGTAGACCGCTCGAGCCCTGCGGCGACGCAGGGCCTAGATGGATGACCGTCGCCCGCGCGAGGGTGACCTCGCGCGGGAACAGAACCCGGCGTACAGACCGACTCGTCCGCACATGAGCCGCTGACCTGGAAATACACTTCTGGCCGTCGTGCCCGGCCCGCGACCAGTCCGCAGAAATCCGAAGAGCGCACGCGGCGAGCGCTGACAGGTGCTGGTCAAGACGCCGAAGATCCTTCACGTCTAGGACCATCTCCCTTTCGGGCTCCCTCGGAGCGACCTGCATGAAGTCTCCGGTCCCGTACTGGATCATGACCACGACGTGTGCGGCGTGATGACGCTCGAGCCGTGCCGTGCGCACATCGGCGTGAAGACGTCGAAGTTCGTTTCCTCGTTCCTTCGGATGGTCCTCCGACACCTGCTCGAGGGTGCGGAGCGCTTCTCCCTGGCTGGAGCACAGGGCGAGAGGATCGTAATGCGCCATCGACACGGCGCAGACAAGCATCGCGACCTGAAACTAAAGGTTCGGGTAGCTCACGCTCACGCGCCCGAGTGCTTTGTAGTACCCGGAAGAGCGCTCAAGCTCCACGACTACTGACCTTTCCGCCCATCGTCCCGAGCACGCTGTCGACTGCGTCGCGGGTGCGGTCGTCGGAGTCCGGCCACAGGTGCGAGTAGGTGTCGAGCGTCTCGACGGCGGACGCGTGCTTGAGGCGCGCCTGGACCGTCTTCACGGACTCACTGTGTCGGATGAGCAGGCTCGCGTAGTGGCGGCGCAGTTCGTGGAAGCTCGCGTTCTCAAGCCCGACGTCGCGAACCGCGGACCGCCAGACGTCGTGCAAGCTTGACCGGCGCAGCGCCGCGCCCGTCGACCAGGTGAACACGAGCCCGTCGCGTCCGGCCGGGAAGGCTGCCAGATGCGCCGCCAGTGCCTCCACGGCGACCTTGGACCAGACGGTTGCGCTCTCGGATCTCATTTCCGCCTAGCGTGAGGTCGCTGGCGTGGTCCTGTCAGCGCGCGAAGCGGAGTCACAGTTTCAGGCGGCGATCGATGGCGTCTCGGAGTCGGTAGGGCAGATCAGCGCGACGCTGGATCTGAACACGGCTGAGGGCCGGGCGAACGATGCCGCCCTTCGAGGCGTTACTGACGCGGCTTGGGGTGTCGTGGTTGCGGACCAGAAGCCTGGCGCGTCGCAGGACGTGCTGCGGGACAAGATGGCGCGCGGTCGGCAGGCGTCCATCACCGCATCAACAACGGCCGGGATGCCCGAGCAGGCAGCAAGTGATCTCGCGGACCGGTACGGGTTGATCCCAGAGACGATACGGACGGACATCTTTGCCGACACGGGTCAGGCGATGAGCGCCGGGGCGAACCTCGCCGCCGCCTAGGTGTCCCTCAAGAACCGCACGATCCAGATCACCACGGCATTCCGGGAGACCGGAGGGGGTATCACGTCCCGAACTCCGCTACGCCTGGCCGCGCGCTCGGCGGCCCGGCCCAAGGCCCGAGAACCTAAAGGACGGCGGCGCCGATCAGCCTCTTTCCAGCATTGGAGCTCGCAGCAGACTTTCCTCGGGATCACAATCGGCACCGACCACGCGGAGATCGTCTCGGGCACGTGGACCTACAGCAAGGCACTCCGGTCGCGTGGCCGACACTCGAAGGTGTACGCCATGCCCCACCTCGATGGGGCGGTCGTCCAGGGAGACGTCGGGTTCGGGGAGCTGTGGGCTGCGAACGTCGCTCACGCTCCGAGTCGCTGCTCTCCATGGATGACATCAATGAGTGCGGCCAGGCGGCGATCAGGGACTCTCCGGAGGCGCTCGACGACCAGCGTGAGGATCCACTCGGGGAGGCACTCGCGCTGCACCCCGTTCCCGTCTCTCGACGACTTCCAGCCAACCGAGGTATTTGGGCCGTTTGTGCATCGGTCCCAGCCGGCACGCGACCATCGGATTACGAGTTCGGGCGGTACCGGAAGGCTCTGATGAACGACCGCACCCGGTACCCGGACGAGGTGACCCGCGAGCGGGTGGAAGCGGCGCACCGTGCCAACCTCGCTGGTGTGGAGTCGCTTCCCGTCGGGATCTACCACCCAACGACGGGACGAGGGCTGGGTTGCACTCGCCGAGCACAGCCGCGCGACTCGTTCGACGTTGGCCGCACAGTCGAAGTTCAAGGTGCTTGTCGGTGGCGAACTGCACCACAAACGGCTCAAGCGTGGGAGTGTCACGACTCGGATCATCCACACGTTTAACGACTCGGGGGACGAGTTCGCGGCCATCATGGGCGGCACCCTGCACCCGGTTGGGCAGCAGGGCCCGCGCCCGTACGGGAGCGAGAAGACGTACAGGGAGTGCTGCATTGCGCGCGAGGAGAACGAACCCTCCTGGTGCGGCGTCCCGCTCATGCGCAAGGACTGCTGCGCGCTCGGGCCTGGCGCACCGATGAGCGCTTCGGACGCCGCCGCGTCAGGATGTGCTCATGCCTGGGGAGTGCACGACGGAGGACGTCAACGCTGGCGTCCGCGAAGCGACCCGGCTCGGGATCAAGGTCGACATGTTCGTTTCCAAGTGGCGCAACAGGTTCCCGAAGTTTGCCATCGACGGCGTCCTGAGCCGCGACTCTCAGGGCCTGTCGCTGAGCCTCAACGGTGACGCGCCTGTCGCGGCGCAGGCCTGGGTGCTGCGACAGGCGATCAAGGAACTCGACCGCGAACCTGGAGGACCAGGCTGGGACCCCGGGTCTGCCCCGGACAGCTGGATCCGCCCACTCGTAGCCCCCGGAGTGACAGCACGATGCCCTCGGCTCGCCTGGACGGCGGGTCGGAGCATCCGCTGATGGGTCGAGGCCGCCGCCGGCGGGTGAACTTGGGGCTCGGACAAGATTGCCACGCGAGGGCGGCGCCGTCGCAGCCCGTTGTGCACTAGCATCCCGGGCATGGTAGGGGAGCAATCGCACCAGAAGGGCGAGGACGGCGTCCGCAGAGCGAAGAAGTGGCTTGATGCGACCACTCGCGTCCAAGCCAGCTGGACTGCCTATGATGACACTGCCTCAGGAAAGCTGGAATTTGTCTGGCCCTATGGCGGAAATCAGTATTCCTACGACCTCGGCGGAGTGCTCGCCGGTGGCGACTATCACTTGCAGCACTTCTTGGCAGAGTCTAAGAAGTACGACGATGCCAGCGACCAGGGCACCCACTTTGACAAGTTCCTCGCTCAGAGCTACGTGACGCTTGATACGGACGGTCGTATGGCGGACCATTTCATGTGGATAACTTGGGCGCCGTTTCGTATAACCACGTGGACATCGCTGTTCTCCACGGGCAAGATTGAGGATGCGCTCCTCAGCGACGTGAATCGCCAAAGGGTCTTCGGGGGCGTTGACGTTGAAACCGCTCGGTCTCAAATCGACCGAGATCTAGCCGAAGAGGTTTCTCGGCGGATCTGGGTCATCGTCCTATCGGATAAGCAGGAGACGCTGGTCATTAGTGATGACGAGCGTGCGCAAGTGGTCGCTCGCCGCATCGCGTCAGGGAGATGAACCAAAATGTCGACTGTAGTCTCGCATGAACCGATCAAGAACGTTTCAATAGAGACGATCAAGAGAAGTGTTGCTGACAATTTGGCCAGCGCGGACCGATCCGCAGTGGTGCGGACAACCGAGTTCTTTAACAATACGTACGCGCCCGACCTTGTTCTCGAATGGCCTCGTGAGAAGACCGTCCGATACGTCTATCTGCGAACCAGTGCGAACCCCGACTACTTGCTAGATGACCTCACATATGTGCGATCCGAACGGCCCATCCTCATGCCTCTTTCGGAGTCTCGGCCGAACGCCGACGAGGGTGTTCGGGACGAGGTACTGACTGAAACTGCGCGTGAGGCCCGCACGCTTATCGCAGAGCCGCAGGGGTTCTCGCGAATGGCAGCGCGACAGATCGATGAACCTGTTATCGAACTGGGCTCACGGTCCCTGCTGCAGGGCGGCGCTGGAGTCGTTAGGCCGGATCAGGCCGATGACTTTGCGAGCGATCTCGCCCTTGGGTTTGTCGGGGCCCAACTCGGCGAATCTGACACGACTCGGTCTGCCGTCAACGCTGCCGAGGCGTACTTGGATCTGGCCCACGCGGCAGAGGTGACCAGTTTCCTCCAGGCAGTGTGGGTTGGGTCTGGTGCTGACGGTGTCAGCTTTCCGGGCGCCACTTCCCTCAGTGCCAGCCCCAGCGACATTGGCCTTGACTTGCTGCTTCGCACAATAGATATTGATGACCCAGAATTTTGGGCGCGCATTGCGAAGAACCTAACTTTGAGTCAGCTGCTTGGCCTCAGCGAGGCCTCAAACGGCAAGAATCTTCAGTTCCTTATGAAGGCTGCGGCGAAACGCCTGCGCGCGAAGGCGGCGCGTGTGGTGCCCGAGCCTGAGGGGACGGCACCATACGAGTGGTTCGTCAGGGATGGCGTGGTTGGACTGGGCCTTCCGGGCGCGGCTGCCATCTTCGCGCCTAATCGAATCGACGAGTTTCAGATTGCTGGATTGCGATCGAGCGTTTCTGCCTCGACGCTCAAGGACCGAGCCAAACGAGCCGGGATCACGCTCTCGGAGATCAAGCTATCTGTGGGTTCTCGCAGGCTTGACTATGCCGCTGAGGATGGTTCGGACATTTCAAAGGATGATGTTCTGGACAATCTCGAGAGTGCGCTGGGTGGTGCGACCATCGTCCAGTCGGCGACTTCGCTGGTGGGGTCGCGCGAAATTCGCTCGGACTTCGGGTCTGGTACCGCTGCCGGCAGGACCAGCGCGGTCTTTTATCTACAAGATTTGGTGGAGTCGGGACTGCCGCTCCTAGCGAATATCGACCGTGTGGCGAGTGACGAGATACGGCAGGCGATCGGACACGTCGACACTGGCCCAAATGTTCTCCCATGAGGCTCTCCTTCTCGCAATGGCGTCAGAGGTCGTGTCTCCACGTCGATGGTCCGGCGCTGGTTGCGCGAGCAGGTCGACCGGGGCGGCGAGACCGGGCCCTGGCTGGTCGACAACGACCTCGCGGAACGCGCACGACCCCACTTCGCTGCGAGGTCGGCTAAGCGAGCCGCGGACCGCAGCACTTGCGTGGTCGACAGTTGCGACCGGGTGGATGTTGCGCGGGAGATGTGGCGGATGCATTACGACCGGTGGGGTCGGCACGGCTTGACGGATCGGCGTGGTGGTGCGGACCACCAGCGCGCAAAGACGCACTGCCTCCGCGGTCACGAGTACACAGAGGAGAACACCATCGTGCACCCCTCCGACGGTCGGCGACGTTGTCGTGCATGCCGAGCCCGCGTGGCTTCCGAGCGAGCCTGAACGCCGGCGCTACGCTCGTGCCATGGCTCTGTATGGTGAACTTTCGGACCTGGTAGCGGCAGACACTGATGTCATATACCACTACACCGACGCCGGCGGCCTCTTGGGGTTGATCCAGGGGGGCGAGCTCTGGGCCACCGAATCCCATGGCATGAATGACCTGGCAGAAGTTCGCCAAGGCGTGGAGTACATCAATGATTGGCTGAACCGGCAGTCATCTAGCCTACCCTTTCTGGACTACCTCAAGGAAGCTGCGGAGGTTGGCATCCACGAACTAACTACCGCATTTATGTGCTGCGCCTCTACGCGTCCCGACGATGCAAATCAATGGAGGCTGTACGCAGATGGGGGCCGTGGCTATGCGGTTGGACTGGACCCTAGCGTCCCCCTAAGCGTGCTCACCGAACACGGGCCCCTGGAAGTCCCGGAAGGTGTTTCGGAAATAAGACGGGCAATGCGCCAATTCGAAGATGTCGTCGAAATTTCGCCCTGGCAAAAGGTGCTTTACGCCAAAGAGAGACGTGAAGAAGCCTTGGAGCTCTTTCTT
The DNA here is from genome assembly GCF_049538415.1 of Cellulosimicrobium sp. AB352. Classification (NCBI taxonomy): domain Bacteria; kingdom Bacillati; phylum Actinomycetota; class Actinomycetes; order Micrococcales; family Promicromonosporaceae; genus Cellulosimicrobium; species Cellulosimicrobium sp. AB352. The sequence goes on from NZ_JBMVFX010000003.1 coordinate 168,251, forward strand.
AGACAGGCTGCGACGGAGTTCGAGAAGTTTGAGCGCACAGTTGACGACCTGGCGTCATCGTCCGGCAATGTTGATGATTATATGGCTGAGCGAGACGGCGCGAGGCAGATGCTGCTTTCGTCATTCGCGGGCGACCTCGCGGCCATAGCAACCCTAATCAAATCGCCAGGCTTCTCTGGCGAACATGAAGTTCGCACAATCGTGACGGCGTACGGTTCTCGCCATAGTATGTTCCGCCCGAGCCGATATGGCGTCGTCATGTACCAGCGCATCGGGAGGAGTGTTCCAGGCACGAAAATGGAAGCTCGCTGGGAGGTGCGTCGCGGTATCGCCAAGGGCTCGTCGGGCGAGCCGTTGCCGGTCATCGATGTGACAATGGGTCCCCTTCTAGATCACGACCACAATGCCGCGACCGTCAGGTCGTTATTGGTGCGAGGCGGAGTAGGGGCCGAGGTGTTGGCGTCTCGAGTGCCGCTCCGCTAGCCCGCGAACTCTCGCTTCCGGCGTCATGTCTCGAACGCGGCGATCGTTCGGCTGAACGTGCGGTGCATCGGGCTGGCGGTTGCCGCAGCTCCTCCTTGGCTGAGCCCCGGACGCAAAGTGCGTGGGCGACTCTCTGTTCAACGCGATAGTCGATTCCGTCGCTGGTGCGGGCGGGCGCTGGGCGTTGCCCGGGCGGCATCATGGCGCCCAAGATAGGACACGAATTGGTCTTCTCAAACCCGACGTATCCATTTGCATGCTTAGATGCCAAATGGCGCCATGAAGGCTAGGTCGAGCCCGTGCCGAGCGCCCAAGGGACTCCCGATGTGCCGGGCGATGATGGCACCATCGCCGGTATGGAAAACGACCCGGCTGAGACCGCCGTACCTGTCGCCCTCTTCGATGCGGGAGAGTTCGGACGCCGCATCGGCATGTCAGAGGACTGGGTGCGACGCAAGGCGAGGGGCATTCACCACCACCGCATTGAACGACTCCTCAAGTTTTCCGACGAGTCCGTGGAGGACTTCAAGATGCGGACCGCGGTGCAGGCAGCTGACCCGTTGCGGCGCACGGGTAGGTCCCGCAACAGCCGTCGGAAGTAGTCCGCAGGGAGTCCGCAAGAGGACCACAAGCGTCCCGTGTCGGTCAACGGTGCCCAACGTGGAGAGTGGCGGAATCCCAACGCTCCAACGCGTACGATGGCCACCGCGGACCGCCCAAATTTCCGTCGATACAACCCGGCGTACAGACCGACTCGTCCGCATCGCACCGCCCGACCTGAGACAGCGGCACGTCCTCTGGTGACGTGACGATCGACGCTGGCGGCGATCACGACTCAACGGCGTCGGGAGGTTGTGCCCTACCCGCTGGCGCTGACGGTCCCCGGACTGGGGTGAGCCCGGCGCGGACTCTTCCACTCCGCCCACGCCGGGCTCTGCGACAGAGGTTCGGCCGCCTCGCATCAGAGACGGCGCGAGCCGGGCACCTTCACGCGTTCCCGGCCCGCGTCGTGTCGAAGGTCGTCAGCCGCCTCTGAACGGCTAAGGCGCCCTGAGCTGCCCTGCTTCGTCGAAACCCAGTCGGGCGGGCGGTGTCTCGCGCGTTCGCAGCAGTTCGTCGATGTGGGTCATCAGGAGAGCGAAGCCCGCCCAACGCGGCTCTCGTCCGGGCCAGAGCACTTCGACGTCCTCGGCGACCGCGTCGAGGAAGCGGTTCAGGTCCTCGTCGTCGACGTCCAGGACGATCGGCGGGGCGTAGTGCCTGTCGTCCCAGCGGTGGATCTGCGCTCCGTCGGTGGTGACGCGCACGTCGTTGCCGTCGGAGGCCGACTGGAGGGCGAACTGCTCGACGGTTCGGGTGGTCATGAACTCGCAGGATAGGTGGTGATGATGTTCTTGGAGACCCTGGCCACGACGACGTAGGCATACTTCACCGCGCGCACTCGATCGCTGCGGTCGCGAATCTGGATCTTTGTCTTGTAGACGTAGGTGTCGTTCTTGCTCTCGTACCAGACGTGGGCCGGGGACCTCAGCGCCTCGTTGATCGCCCAGTCCGTGAACGTGCGCCAGCTGGAGCTGCCGCCCATCATCGCCAACATCTCCCACTGGGTGCGGTGCCGATCCGCGACGTGGCGCAGACCCCAACTCGGCGAGCCGCACCGCAGGTACGACTTTCCAGACGAGAAGCCAGCACGCGCAACACGCTGGAACGTCCGGACGAGCTTGGTGTTCTTGTCGAAGACTCCGCACGCGGCCCACGTCGCCTGCGGCGAAGGGAGCGTCGGTTCAGTGCCGCCCCTCGGCGGCAGGAGAGGAATGGCCTTCGGGTCGAACCTCTGAACGGTGAGCCCGTCCCCGCCCGGAACGGCGAGGGTGTAGTCCTCCGCGACCGGATCGAGGCCGGTGTAGTCGAGCGGCATGTACTCGCCGTCGCCGACAGCGATCTCGTCATCCTCGGTCGTCGAGGCGGCAACCGGTGCAGCTGTGGCGCTCACCAGCCCGGTTCCAACCAGCACCGCTACCAAGACACCGGTGGTGCCGACTCGCAGCAGCTTACGTACGTTCATGCTTGTCCCCCTTCTTCGCGCACACCATGGGGCGCGTGGGCGTGAAGCATGGCACCCCCGGGGACCGCCGGGAAGGTGCGCCGTTCGTGATGTCGATGACCTTCCGCAACAGGGTGCGTTCACGGTATGCAAGCCGCCACGACATGCGATGGAGGGGCGCCGAAGGCGCAGGTGGTCACGGACCGAGGCAGGAAGACGAGGCGACCAGGACGCCCATCGCGGGTGCCCTGGTCACGTCAGTCGAGGTCCGTCCAGACCCGCTCGATGCTGTAGTCGACATAGCGGGTGACGCGGCGACGGGCTGTCCTTGAAGACGCAGTAACCAGGCGATGCGTCGCTGTACGCGGTAACTCCGGCGTAGGGCGGCGGGTGCAGCACGTTCCCGCATCCTCCTCTTGTCGAGGGGACGGCGCGGGGGTGGGTGCGCAGATGCGCGACCCGCTCGGTGGTCGCCGTGCCCGGCTCGACGGTGGTTCCCGACGTCGGTGTCTTGCGCGTCCCAAACGTCACCGACGAGCTCGACGCCGCACCGATCCTCCACGAACGCGCTGCTGGTCCGAGCGCCCCGCCGTGCGGGGCGTCGCGACAGTGCGCAACGTCGCGCGTGGACCCACGACTCCCCTCGAGCGGAGAACGAGATGGGACGACGCACAGCCGCGCCGGACCGCCGTCGGTCGATCGTCGCGACGGCTCTGCTGTGGTGCCTGGTGGTGGCCCTCCTGGTGGTGCCGTCCGCGCCGAGCGCGACGGCCGCGCCCCGGCCCCGGTCCCGGCCTCCCGCCGTCGGGCCCGGGGGAGCCGCCCGCCGGCGCGGTGCCGGGCTCGCACCCGGCCGCCCCGGGGCCGTCCGCGGGGCCCTCGTACGCCCTCGCCGTGACGGGCGCCACGACCGCCGGCCTGGCTGCGCTCGCCGCCCTCCTGCTCGGCCTCGGGACGCTGCTCGTGCGCGGGCACGCGAGAGCCGCGCGCGGCCCGGGCGGGCTCGGGCCGCGGCGCCCGCGAGGCGGCGGGACGGCGTGAGCGCCGCGGTGCGGCGTTAGGCTGTCGTGCCGCACCCGCCGCGGAGACGCCGGTCCGCCGGCTCGTCCGCCCGCCCCTCCCGGCACCACCGGGAGGACGGACCCCGTCCTACTCGTGCCGAGGAGCACCATGTCGCACCACGACTCGCACACGCCTCCGCTCGCCTACGTCATCGCCGGTTCCGAGGCCACCGGCGGCGCCGGCATCCAGGCCGACCTGAAGACGTTCCAGGAGCTCGGCGCCTACGGCGTCGGCACGCTCACGTGCATCGTCTCGTTCGACCCGAAGAACGACTGGGGCCACCGCTTCGTCCCCGTGGACCCGCAGGTGATCGCCGACCAGTTCGAGGCGGCGACGGTCACGCACGAGCCCTCGGTCGTGAAGATCGGCATGCTCGGCACGCCCGCGACGATCGACGTCGTCGCCGAGTCGCTGCGCTCGCGCACGTGGGAGCACGTCGTGCTCGACCCGGTCCTCATCTGCAAGGGCCAGGAGCCCGGTGCCGCCCTCGACACCGACACGGCGCTGCGCGCGCAGGTCCTCCCGCTCGCGACCGTCGTCACGCCCAACCTCTTCGAGACGCGCACGCTCGCGGGCGTCGAGTCGATCGAGACGGTCGAGGAGCTCGTCGAGGCGGCGCGCAAGGTCCAGGCGCTCGGCCCGCGCGCCGTCGTCGCGAAGGGCGGCGTCGAGCTGCCCGGCCCCGACGCGGTCGACGTCCTGGTCGACGGCGACGAGGTGCACGTGCTGCGCACCCCGAAGATCGGCGAGGAGCGCGTGAGCGGGGCCGGCTGCACGTTCGCCGCCGCGATCACCGCGGAGCTCGCGAAGGGCGCCTCGGTGCTCGACGCCGCGCGCGTCGCCAAGGACGTCGTCACCGCCTCCATCGAGGACCGCGTGGCCTCGAACGCGCCGTTCGACGCGGTGCGGGTCGGCGCGCGCCGCTGACCTCCTGCGGTGCGCCCGGGCTGCGCTCCACGACCCCGGGCCGACCCGTGCTCGACCAGCGATCACCCCTCGGACGTCTCGACGTCCCCTGACGGTCAAGGAATACTCTCGTCACCGTGAACGACCTCTCCCCTTCGGAACTGTCCCCGTCCCCGGGTGCTGCCGACGGCCCCGACCGGGTCTCCGCCGACGTCTCCGACCTCCCCGACGACACCGGGCACGCCGGGCGCGGCCTCGCGCGCCACGACGTCCCGGGCCCGCTGCGCGACGACGTCCGCCTCCTCGGCGGCCTGCTGGGCACCGTGCTGCGCGAGACGGGCGGCCAGGACCTGCTCGACGACGTCGAGCGGCTCCGCGAGCTCTCGATCCGCGCGTACGACGACCGGTCGGACGCGGTGCTCGCCGAGGCCGAGGCGCTCGTCGAGGGCCTGTCCATGGCGCGCGCCGAGCAGGTCGCCCGGGCCTTCACGTGCTACTTCCACCTCGCGAACCTCGCGGAGGAGTACCACCGCGTGCGCGTCCTGCGCGAGCGCGAGGCGGAGTTCGCGACCCGCGCCACGACGCCCGACGACTCGCTGCCCGAGGCGTTCGAGCAGCTCGTCGGCGAGGTCGGGCGCGAGGAGGCGCTGCGCCGGCTGCGTCGCCTCGAGTTCCGCCCCGTGCTCACCGCGCACCCCACGGAGGCGCGCCGTCGTGCGGTCTCCGGCGCGGTGCGGCGCATCGCGACGCTCCTCGACGAGCGGGACGCGCAGCGCCTCGGCGGCACGTCGCTCGCGGAGAACGAGCGTCGTCTCCTCGCCGAGATCGACACGATGTGGCGCACCGCCCCCATCCGCGAGCACAAGCCGTCGGTCCTCGACGAGGTGAAGACGGCGCTCGGCGTGTTCGACGCGACGATGTTCGACACGTTCCCCACCGTCTACCGCCGCCTGGACGACTGGCTGCTGGGCGACGAGGCGGGGCGCGAGGAGCCGCTCGTGCGGCCGTTCGTCAGCCTGGGTACGTGGATCGGCGGCGACCGCGACGGCAACCCGAACGTCACGGCCGACGTCACGCGCCAGGCCGCTGCGATCGCCGCCGACCACGCGCTCGCGGCGCTCGAGCAGCAGGCGCGCGCCGTCGGGCGCAAGCTCACGCTCGACCAGGACGGCACGCCGCCGTCGGACGGCCTGCGCGCCCTGTGGGAGCGTCAGCGCCGGCTCTCGGAGGCGGTCACCGTCGCCGCGTCGGAGGCGTCGCCGCGCGAGCCGCACCGTGCGGTCCTGCTCGTCGTCGCGGACCGCATCGCCGCGACGCGGGCCCGCAACGCCGACCTCGCCTACCCGAACGCCGAGCAGCTCGAGTCCGACCTGCGCGTCGTCCAGGAGTCGCTCGTGGCGGCGGGCGCGCCCCGTGCGGCGTACGGGGACCTGCAGCAGCTCGTGTGGCAGGTCGAGACGTTCGGGTTCCACCTCGCGGAGCTCGAGGTGCGTCAGCACTCCCAGGTCCACGAGGGGGCGCTCGCCGAGATCGCGGAGAAGGGCCTGCACGGCGACCTCTCCGACCGCACGCGCGAGGTGCTCGACACGTTCCGCGCGCTCGGCGCGGTCCAGCAGCGCTACGGGATCCGTGCCGCACGCCGCTACATCGTGTCGTTCACGCAGAAGCCGGAGCACCTGGCCGCGGTGTACGAGCTCGCGGAGCTCGCGTTCGAGGGCTCCGACGAGGCGCCCGTGGTCGACGCGATCCCGCTGTTCGAGACCTTCGCCGACCTCCGGGCGAGCGTCGACATCCTCGAGTCCATGCTCACGCTGCCGCAGGTGCAGCGCCGGCTCGCCGAGAACGGGCGCCGCGTCGAGGTCATGCTCGGCTACTCGGACTCGTCGAAGGACGTCGGCCCGGTGTCCGCGACCCTCGCCCTGCACGACGCGCAGAGCCGCATCGCGCAGTGGGCCGAGCGCCACGACATCACGCTCACGCTGTTCCACGGCCGCGGCGGAGCCCTCGGCCGCGGCGGCGGCCCGGCGAACCGTGCCGTGCTCGCCCAGCCCCCGGGCTCGGTCGACGGCCGCTTCAAGCTCACCGAGCAGGGCGAGGTCATCCTCGCGCGCTACGGCGACCCGACGATCGCGTCGCGCCACATCGAGCAGGTCGCCGCGGCGACGCTGCTCGCGTCGGCGCCGTCGACGGAGAAGCGCAACGCCGAGGCGACCGAGCGCTACCGCGACCTCGCGGCCGCGCTCGACGAGTCGTCGCGCCGCCGGTTCCACGAGCTGGTGCGCGCGGACGGGTTCCCGCAGTGGTTCTCGCAGGTGACCCCGCTCGAGGAGGTCGGCCTCCTGCCGATCGGCTCCCGCCCGGCACGTCGCGGCCTGTCGGTCTCGTCGCTCGACGACCTGCGCGCGATCCCGTGGGTGTTCTCCTGGTCGCAGGCGCGCATCAACCTCGCGGGCTGGTACGGGCTCGGCACGGCGCTGCGCGAGTTCGGCGACCTCGAGCTGCTGCGCGAGGCGCACCGCGAGTGGCCGCTCTTCGCGACGCTGCTGGACAACGTCGAGATGTCGCTCGCCAAGACGGACGAGCGCATCGCCGAGCGGTACCTCGCGCTCGGGGACCGCGACGACCTCGCGCAAGCGATCCTCGACGAGCTGCGCCTCACGCGCGAGCAGGTCCTCGCGGTGACGGAGAACGCGTGGCCGCTCGCGGGCCGGCGCGTGCTGGGCCGCGCGGTCCAGCTCCGCAGCCCGTACGTCGACGCGCTCTCGCTGCTCCAGGTCCGCGCGCTGCGCGGCCTGCGCTCCGGCGCGGAGGGCCCCGTGAAGGACGAGCTCCAGCACCTGCTGCTGCTCACCGTCAACGGGGTCGCGGCCGGCCTGCAGAACACCGGCTGAGGTCCGGCGCCCGCCACGACGGCCGTCACGTCGACCCGAGACCGGGTCCGTGGCGGCCGTCGTCGTCTGGACAGCCGTCCAGTTGTTGAATGAATCCTCAACCATCGCCCCGGTGAACGGCCGTCCACGGGGGCCTGGGTAAAGTCTTCGCCAGAGGCCTACCAGCCGACGCTATCCGTGGGGTACTCTGGCGACGACCGACCACGCCGGAGTCCTGCTGTCGCCCGACGACGTACGAGAGCAGGGGGCCGACAGGTCGGGGCGTCGGGCAGGAGGCGCGGCACTCGTCGGGGTGGGCGAGGCAAGGCGGGACGAAGGGCGGGGCAGTGTTGGTACAGGAGCTCGAACGCAGCGACACCGGGGCAGGGACGGGCGGCATCCGGCTGCTCGAGGAACGCGACGCGAGCGTCGTGGACATGTGGGGCGAGATCGACGTCGCCCTGCGCAGCGAGGCGAGCGCCGCGCTCGCCAACGCTCTTGAACGCGACGTACCCGTGGTCATCGACACGTCCAAGGTGACGTTCATGGACTCGACGGGCATCGCGTTCCTCGTGCAGTTCTACACGATCGGCTCCGAGGAGGGGCTGTCCGTGACGCTGCGCAACCCGCCGACGGTCGTCACGGACGTCCTCGAGATGCTCGGCGTCATCGAGATCTTCGGCACCGAGCACCACGAGGTCAGCCCGGCCTGACGGCACCGGCGAGCCCGGCCCCTCGGGACCGGGCTCGCGCCATGGTCACGATCGTCAGACGGCGTCGGCCGCGAGCGACGCGGCACCCACGATCCCGGCCGCGTTGCGCAGCTGGGCGGGCACGATCGGCGCCCGCAGGTGCAGCAGCGGCAGGAAGTGCTCGTGCTTCTTGCTCACGCCGCCGCCCACGACGATGAGGTCGGGCGAGAACAGGTCCTCGACGACCCCGAAGTAGCGCTGGAGCCGCTCGGCCCACTGCGCCCAGTCGAGGTCCTCGCGGTCGCGCGCGGCGTCGGAGGCCCGGGTCTCGGCGTCGTACCCGTCGATCTCCAGGTGCCCGAGCTCCGTGTTGGGGAGCAGGTGGCCCTCGACGAGGATCGCGCTGCCGATGCCGGTGCCGAGCGTCGCGACGAGCACGACCCCGTCCGCGTCGCGCGCGGCGCCGTAGCGCACCTCGCCCACGCCCGCGGCGTCGGCGTCGTTGACGGCGACGACGTGCCGTCCCGTCTCGCGCGCGACGAGCGCCGGGAGGTCGACGCCCGTCCACGACTTGTCGAGGTTCGCGATGAACCGCACGACGCCGTGCTGGAGCGGAGCGGGGAACGCGACGCCGATCGGCACGTCCTGCGGGAGGTCGTAGGCGCCCACGAGCTCGGCGATCACCTCCGCGACGGCCTGCGGCGTCGACGGCTGGGGGGTGGGGATGCGGTGCCGCTCCTGCGCGAACTCGCCCGTGGCGAGGTCGACCGGGGCGCCCTTGATGCCGCTGCCGCCGACGTCGATGCCGAAGGCGGTGCGGGGGCGCGGGCGGTCCGCGGGGGGTGCGGCGTGCGAGTCCTGGTGGGCGTTCATGGCAGTGTGAGGATCTCCGCTCCGTCGTCGGTCACCAGCAGCGTGTGCTCGAACTGCGCGGTCCGCGAGGCGTCCGCGGTGACTACCGTCCACCCGTCGTCCCACATCCGCCACTCGGACGTGCCGAGGGTGAGCATGGGCTCGATGGTGAAGACCATCCCGGGCTCGATCACGGTCGCGTGGTCGGGCGCCGCGTCGTAGTGCGGCACGACGAGCCCCGAGTGGAACGCGCGCCCCACGCCGTGGCCCGTGTACTCGCGCACGACCCCGTACCCGAAGCGGGCGGCGTAGCGCTCGATGACACGACCGACGACGTTGATCTGGCGGCCGGGCGCGACGGCCTTGATGCCGCGGGCGAGCGCCTCGCGCGTGCGCTCGACGAGCAGCGCCGACTCCGGGTCCACCTCCCCGACGGTGAAGGTGGCGTTCGTGTCGCCGTGCACGCCGCCCACGTAGGCGGTGATGTCGACGTTGACGATGTCGCCCTCGACGAGCTCGGTGGAGTCCGGGATGCCGTGGCACACGACCTCGTTGAGCGAGGTGCACAGCGACTTGGGGAACCCGCGGTAGCCGAGCGTCGACGGGTAGGCGCCGTGGTCGAGGAGGAACTCGTGGCCCACGCGGTCGAGCTCGTCCGTCGTGACGCCGGGGGCGACGTGGCGCCCGACCTCGACGAGCGCCTGCGCCGCGACGCGCGAGGCGACCCGGATGCGCTCGACGGTCGCGGGGTCGTTGACCTCGCTCCCCTCGAAGGGTCGCGGTCCCGGCCGACCCACGTACTCGGGGCGCTCGATCGTCGTCGGGACCTGCCGCTGCGGCCCCACGACGCCCGGCGTCAGGGGACCACGGCGCCCGGGGCGTGGGGGAGCGGCGGCGTCGGGCGGGACGGGGGCGGTGCTCATGGCCGCCAGTCTACGAACGCGCGGGCGCCGTGGGCGGCCGGCCGGGCCGGGATGGGGGAGGATCGAGGCATGAGCACCGGATCACGCTTCAGCGACGACGGCGAGCCCGCGGCCGCGGACGGGTACTACTACGACACGCGCACCGGCGAGGTGCACCGCGGCCCGAGCGCGTCGTGGTCGCACCGCATGGGCCCGTACCCGACGCGCGAGGCCGCCGAGAAGGCCTTGGAGACGGCGCGCGAGCGCACCGACGCCTGGGACGAGGAAGACCGCCGCGAGCGCGAGGAGTGACCCACGCCCCACCGCCCGGCCCGCGCCGGGTGTGGTCGGGCCGTCTCGGCCTGCTCCTCGCCGGGCTGGCGGTGGGCGCGCTGACGTTCCTCGTCGCGCTGCAGGTCCGCGCCGTGTCGGGGGCCGACCCGACGACGGTCACCCCCTCGGGCGGGGCCGTGCCCGCCGCGCCGGAGCCCGCGCCGTCGACGGCGTCGCCCGACCCGACCGCCACGGAGACCGGGCCGGCGCCCCCGCTCGCGGGCGTGACGGTCGCCGTCGACCCGGGGCACAACGGCGGGAACGGGGCGAACCCGCTCGTCGTGAACGCGCCCGTCCCCGACGGCCGGGGCGACACCAAGGCCTGCAACACCGTGGGGACGTCCACGGACTCCGGCTACCCGGAGCACGCGTTCACGTGGGACGTGGCGGGGCGGCTCGCGGGACGCCTGACCGAGCTGGGCGCCGTCGTCGTGCTCACGCGCCCCGACGACGCGGGCGTGGGACCGTGCGTCGACGCGCGCGGCCGGTTCCCGCAGGAGAACGACGCGGACGTGCTCGTCTCGCTCCACGCCAACGGCACGGAGGACCGCCGCGCGCACGGGTTCTTCGCGATCGTGTCCGACCCGCCCGTGGACGAGGCCCAGGGGGAGCCGAGCGTCGCGCTCGCGCACGAGCTCGTGGCCGCGCTGACGGCGGCCGGGTTCGCGCCGTCGTCGTCGGTCGCGGCCGACGACGGCCCCGTCCAGCGGCGCGCCGACCTGGCGACGCTCAACCACGCCGAGCGGCCGGCCGTGATGCTCGAGCTGGGGGAGATGCGCAACCCCGACGAGGCCGCGGTCATGGAGTCGGAGGAGGGGCGCCAGCGTTACGCGGACGCCGTCGCGAGCGGCGTCGCCGCGTGGGTCGCCGACGGCGGTGCGGGCGCAGGGTGACCCGGCGCCCGCACCGGGTGCTCAGCGGGCGAAGCTGTGCGCGTCGTCGGGGAAGGTCCCGCCGCGCACGTCGGCGGCGTAGTCGGCCGCCGCCTGGCCGAGCGCGGCGCCGATCTCGGCGTAGCGCTTGGCGAACCGGGGCGACCAGTCCGTCATCCCGGCCATGTCGGTCCAGACGAGCACCTGGCCGTCGCACGCGGCGCCCGCGCCGATGCCGATGGTGGGGATGCGCAGGATCTCGGTGACGCGCGCGGCCACCTCGACCGGCACCATCTCGAGCACGACCGCGACGGCGCCCGCCTCGGCCACGGCGAGCGCGTCCTCGCTGAGGCGCTCCGCGGCGTCGTCGCCCCGCCCCTGGACGCGCGGGCCGCCGAGCAGGTTCTCGGACTGCGGCGTGAAGCCGAGGTGCCCGACGACGGGGATGCCCGCGTCCGTGAGCGCCTGGATCTGCGCCGCGACGCGGCGGCCGCCCTCGAGCTTGACCGCGCTCACGCCCGTCTCCTTGAGGAACCGGACGCCGGTGGCGAGCGCCTGCTCGGGGCCCGCCTCGTACGAGCCGAACGGCAGGTCCACGACGGTGAACGCGCGGCGCGCGGCGCGCGCGACGGCGCGGGCCGGGGGGATGAGGTCGTCGACCGTGACGGGCAGGGTCGACGCGTGCCCGTGCATCGTGTTGCCGATCGAGTCGCCGACGAGCAGCATGTCGATCCCCGCGTCGTCGAAGATGCGCGCGGTCACCGCGTCGTAGGCGGTGAGCATGGTGATCTTCTCGCCGCGCGTCTTGGCCTCGGCGAGGTGGTGCACGCGGACGCGGCGCGGTCCCGTGCCGCCGGTCGCGGCGGGCTCGGGGGCGGTGTGAGCAGACATGACGGCCTTTCCTGGGTGCGGGAGGGGGCGGACGGCGCGCGGGGTGCCGGCGTCGTCAGGCGAGCGGCTCGCGCCAGCGGTTCGTGATCGGCAGACGGCGGTCGCGGCCGAACGCGAGCGCCGTGACCTTCGGGCCCGGCGGGTACTGGCGGCGCTTCCACTCGGCGCGGTCGACGAGCGTGACGACCTTGTCGACGACCTCGGGGTCGAACCCGCGGGCGAGGAGCTCGGCGCGTCCCTCGGCGTGCTCGATGTAGGCGTCGAGGACCTCGTCGAGCAGGTCGTAGGGCGGCAGCGAGTCCTGGTCGGTCTGGCCGGGGCGCAGCTCCGCCGACGGCGGCTTGGTGATCGACGACTCCGGGATGGGCGGGATCTCGCCGCGGTCGAGCGCGGCGTTGTTGCGCCAGCGCGCGAGCTGCCACACGCGCGACTTGTCGACGTCCTTGAGCGGGGCGAACCCGCCGATGCTGCCCGCGTCGTAGATCGTGGCGTACCCGGTCGCGAGCTCGGACTTGTTGCCCGGCGCGATGACGAGGTGGCCCTCGCGGTTGGAGATCGCCATGAGGATCACGCCGCGCACGCGCGCCTGGAGGTTCTCCTCCGCGACGCCCTCGAGCTCGAGCTCGCCCTGGAACGCCTCGACCATGGGCGCGATGGGCTGGACGCGGTAGTCCGCGCCGAGCCGCTTCGCGAGGTCGGCCGCGTCGTCCTTGCTGTGGTCCGACGAGTACCGCGACGGCATCGAGACGCCGACGACGTTCTCGCCCCCGATCGCGTCCGCGGCGACGGCGGCGGTGAGCGCCGAGTCGATGCCGCCCGAGGCGCCGAGGACGACCGAGCGGAAGCCGTTCTTGCGCACGTAGCCCGCGAGGCCCGTCACGCACGCCCGGTACACCTCCTCGTCCGGGTGCAGGTCGCGGGCGCGCGGCCCGCGCGGGGCGCCGTCGGCGGGGAGCTCCCAGACGAGCAGGTCCTCCACGAACTGCGGCGACGAGGCGACCACCGTGCCCGCGGCGTCGGTGACGAACGAGCCGCCGTCGAACACGAGGTCGTCCTGGCCGCCCACGAGGTTCACGTACGCGACCGGGGCGCTCACCTCGCGCGCGCGGCGCGCGGCGAGGTCCGTGCGGACGTGCCCCTTGCCCTCCTCGTACGGCGAGCCGTTGAGCACGAGCAGCAGGTCGAGCCCGTCGCCCGCCTCGTCGAGCGTCGCCATCTCCGCGACGGGGCCGCCGTCCTGCCAGATGTCCTCGCAGATCGCGATGCCGACGCGGCGCCCCTCGACCTCGACGACCGTCGTCGTCTCGCCGGGCGCGAAGATGCGGAACTCGTCGAACACGCCGTAGTTGGGCAGGTGGTGCTTGTCGTACGCAGCCTGCACGGCGCCGTCGCGCAGCACGACGGCGCGGTTGGTCGGCAGGTCGGCGGGGGAGCCCGAGGCCTCGCGCTCCGCGGCGCCCGCACCGCGCGGCGCGCCCGAGGTGCCCACGGTGCCGAGCACGACGGTGACCGCGCCCAATCCCTCGGCGTCGAGCCGCGCCGCGATGTCCGCGGCGGCGTCCCACGCCGCGCGCCGGAACGACGCCCGCAGCGCGAGGTCCTCGATCGGGTAGCCGGTGAGGGTCATCTCCGGGAAGGCGACGAGCTGCGCGCCCGCGGCCGCGGCCTCCCGGGTGCGCTCGAGGACCAGGGCGGCGTTGCCGTCGAGGTCCCCCACGCACGTGTCGACCTGTGCCAGCGCGACGCGCAGATCAGCCATGCGTCCACCCTAGACGAGCAGGGCGGACGGCTCGTCCGGGGGGCCGCCGCGCGGCACGACGTCCAGGACACGACCGTGTCACCCGTTCGTCACACGGATCAGGCAGGATGTACCGCATGGACAGGCAGCAGGAGTTCGTGCTCCGCACGGTCGAGGAGCGCGACATCCGCTTCATCCGGCTCTGGTTCACCGACGTGCTCGGCATGCTCAAGTCGGTGGCGATCGCGCCGGCGGAGCTCGAGTCGGCGTTCGCCGAGGGGATCGGGTTCGACGGCAGCTCGATCGAGGGCCTCACGCGCGTGTACGAGGCCGACATGATCGCCAAGCCGGACCCGACCACGTTCCAGGTGCTGCCGTGGCGCGGCGAGCGGCACGGCACCGCCCGCATGTTCTGCGACATCCTCACGCCCGACGGCGAGCCGTCCCTCGCGGACAGCCGCAACGTCCTCAAGCGTGCGCTCGCCCGGGCGAGCGACAAGGGGTTCACGTTCTACACGCACCCCGAGGTCGAGTTCTACCTGTTCAACCAGCCGGCCGACGCCGGGTCGCCGCTCGTCCCCGTCGACCAGGGCGGGTACTTCGACCACCTCGCGCGCGGGAGCACGCACGACTTCCGGCGCGCCGCGATCACGATGCTCGAGTCCATGGGCATCTCGGTCGAGTTCTCCCACCACGAGGCGGGGCCGGGGCAGAACGAGATCGACCTGCGCTACGCCGACGCGCTGACGACGGCCGACAACCTCATGACGTTCCGCACGGTCGTCAAGGAGGTCGCGCTCGAGCAGGGCGTGTTCGCGTCGTTCATGCCCAAGCCGATGGCCGACCACCCCGGCTCGGGCATGCACACGCACCTGTCGCTCTTCGAGGGCGACCGCAACGCGTTCCACGAGCCCGGCGCCCAGTTCGAGCTGTCCAAGACGGCGCGCCAGTTCATCGCGGGCCTGCTCGTCCACGCGGCGGAGATCACCGCGATCACGAACCAGTACGTGAACTCGTACAAGCGCCTGTGGGGCGGGGCCGAGGCCCCCAGCTACGTGTGCTGGGGCCACAACAACCGCTCCGCGCTCGTGCGCGTCCCCATGTACAAGCCGGGCAAGGGCAACTCGAGCCGCGTGGAGTACCGCGCGCTGGACTCGGCCACCAACCCGTACCTGGCGTTCGCCGTCATGCTGGCCGCCGGGCTCAAGGGCATCGAGGAGGGCTACGAGCTCCCCGAGGAGACCGAGGACGACGTCTGGGAGCTCACCGACGCGGAGCGTCGTGCGCTCGGCATCAAGCCGCTCCCGCAGTCGCTCGACGAGGCGATCCGCATCATGGAGGGCTCCGAGCTCGTCGCCGAGACCCTGGGCGAGCACGTGTTCGACTTCGTGCTGCGCAACAAGCGCCAGGAGTGGGACGCGTACCGCGCGCAGGTCACGCCGTTCGAGCTGAAGCGGTTCCTCCAGGTCCTGTGAGCGGGTCCACGACGACGTCCGGTCGGTCCGGCGGGTCCCGCCGGCCCACGCTCACGGGTCGGCTCGCGCGGTTCGGCTTCGCCGACATCACGCGTTCGGCCGGCCTGCTCGCGGACCCGGACCTGGCGCTGCTGCTCGACCCGGGTGCTCGGTCCGTCGACGGTCCCGAGGCCGGCGCCGCCGACCCGGCGGGCGTCGTCGACGACGAGCTGCTCGCCGCGTTCGGCCAGGCCGCCGACCCGGACCTCGCGCTCCTGCAGGTCGTGCGGCTCGCGGGCGCGCTGCGCCCCGACGTCGAGGCGCGCGGTGCGCTCGCGGACCTCGCGCGCGGCACCCTGCGGCCCGGCCCGGCGCGCGACAGGCTCCTCGCGGTGCTCGGGGCGTCGGTCGCGCTCGGCGACGACGTCGTGCGGCGCCCCGCGCTGCTCGAGGTCGTCGCGGACCCGGCGCCGGGCACCGGGGTGGCCGCGGGCGACGTGCGGGCCGAGCTGCTGCGCGCCGTGGGCGCCGACCCGGACGCCGCCGTCCCGGTCGCGGCCGAGCCGGGGCCCGAGCGGGTCGACGCGCTGCGCCGCGCCTACCGCGAGCGGATCCTGCGCATCGCGGCGACCGACCTCACCGTCACCGACCCCCTGACGCGCATGCCCGCGGTCGGTGCGGCCCTGGCCGACCTCGCCGCCGCCGCGCTCGAGGGCGCGCTCGCCGTCGCGCGCGCGGAGCTCGACGACCACGGCGCGGGGGTGCGACTCGCGGTCATCGGCATGGGCAAGTGCGGGGCGCGCGAGCTCAACTACGTCTCCGACGTCGACGTGATCTACGTCGTCGAGCCCGCCGACGGCTTCGACGAGGAGCACGCCACGACGGTGGGCGCGCGCCTCGCGACGAGCCTCGCGCGCGTGTGCTCCGGCACGTCCGGCGAGCCCGCCCTGTGGCAGGTCGACGCCGCGCTGCGCCCCGAGGGCAAGCAGGGCCCGCTCGTGCGCACGCTCGCGAGCCACGTCGCGTACTACGAGCGCTGGGCCAAGACGTGGGAGTTCCAGGCGCTGCTCAAGGCGCGCACCGTCGCGGGCGACCGCGAGCTCGGACGCGCGTACGAGGAGGCGATCGCCCCGTTCGTGTGGTCGGCCGCGGGCCGCGAGAACTTCGTCGAGGACTCGCAGGCGATGCGCCGCCGCGTCGAGGCGCACGTGCCCGCGGCGGAGGCCGACCGCCAGCTCAAGCTCGGCAAGGGCGGGCTGCGCGACGTCGAGTTCACCGTGCAGCTGCTCCAGCTCGTGCACGGGCGGTCCGACGACTCGATCCGCAGCCGCAGCACCCTCACCGCGCTCGCCGAGCTCGCCGCCGCCGGGTACGTGGGGCGCGAGCACGCGGCCCGGCTCGGCGTCTGCTACCGGTTCCTGCGCTCGCTCGAGCACCGCATCCAGCTCTTCCGGCTCCGGCGCACGCACCTGCTCCCGACGGCCGACGACGAGCTGCGCCGTCTCGCCCGGTCGCTCGGCATGCGGACCGAGGGCGCGGCGGGTCTCACCGAGCGATGGCGCGCGACGCGGCGCGAGGTGCGCGGCCTGCACGAGGAGATCTTCTACCGGCCGCTCCTGCCGGTCGTCGCGCAGCTCTCGCCGGACGAGGTGAGCCTGGCGCCGGAGGCCGCGAAGGCCCGCTTCGCCGCCATCGGCTACCGCGACCCGGCGGGCGCCATGCGGCACGTCACCGCGCTCATCGAGGGCGTGAGCCGTCGCGCCGCCATCCAGCGCCAGCTCCTGCCCGTGATGCTCGGCTGGTTCGCCGAGGGCGCGGACCCGGACGCCGGGCTGCTCGCGTTCCGCACGCTCTCCGAGACGCTCGGCACGACGCACTGGTACCTCCAGCTCCTGCGCGACTCCGGGTCCGCGGCCCAGCGGCTCGCGCACCTCCTGGCGAACTCGCGCTACATGGCCGACGCGCTCGGCCGGTCGCCCGAGTCCGTGCGCTGGCTCGCGGGCGACGCGGACCTCGTCCCGCGCGGCATCGAGCGCCTCGCGGCGGAGACCGACGCGATCCTCACGCGCGCCGACGAGGTGGAGCCGGCCACGGTAAGCCTGCGCGCCGTGCGGCGGCGCGAGCTGGCCCGCACGGGCGCCGCCGAGCTGCTCGGGGTCGTCGACCCGGTCGACGCCGCGCGCAGCATCTCCGACGCGGCGGACGTCGTGCTCGCGGGCGCCCTCCGGGTCGCGGAGTTCGTGGCGCGCGACGAGCTCGGGTACGACGCGCCGGACCCGTCGTCCGCGCCGGCGCGCCTGCTCGTCGTCGCGATGGGGCGCCTGGGCGGCCGGGAGATGGGCTACGGCTCGGACGCCGACGTCATGTTCGTGCACGACCCGGCGCCCGGTGCGGCCGGCGACGCCGCCCAGGCGTACGCGCTCGCCGCGGCGACGCGGCTGCGGCAGCTGCTGTCCGCCGTCGGGCCGGAGCCCGCGCTGCCCGTGGACGCCGACCTGCGGCCCGAGGGGCGCAACGGCCCGCTCGTGCGCTCGCTCGCGTCGTACGCCGAGTACTACGAGCGCTGGTCGAGCGTGTGGGAGGCGCAGGCGCTCCTGCGCGCGCGGCCCGTCGCGGGCGACGTCGCCGGGCTCGGCGAGGCGTTCATGCGGGTCGTCGACGCGCGGCGCTACCCGGCCGGGGGCCTCGACCTCGCCCACGTGCGCGAGGTGCGGCGCATCAAGGCCCGGGTCGAGGCGGAACGGCTCCCGCGCGGGGTCGAGGCGTCGCGGCACCTCAAGCTCGGGCGCGGGGGAGTGTCCGACGTCGAGTGGACCGTCCAGCTCCTCCAGCTCCAGCACGCCCACGAGGTCCCCGCGCTGCGGACCACGTCCACGGTGGACGCGCTCGACGCCGCGGTCGACGTCGGGCTCGTCGACCCCGACGACGCCGCGACCCTCGGCGAGGCGTGGCACCTCGCGTCGCGGCTGCGCAGCGCGCTCGTGCTGTGGTCCGGGCGCACGACCGGCACGACGGTGGACGTGCTGCCGCACGACCGCTTCGCGCTCAACGGCCTCGCGCGCGTGCTCGACCTGCCGGGCGTGGACACGGGCGCCGAGCTGGAGGAGCACTACCTCCGCACGGCCCGCCGGGCCCGCACCGTCATGGAGCGCGTCTTCTACGGCGAGGACTGACCGCGGGCCGCGCGGGGCGGTCAGATCGTGCGCGGGGCGCGCGCGAGGTTGGCCCGCAGCTCGTCGGCGTCCTGGCGCGCCACGTACGCCGGGCGGTCGCGCTCGACGCGCCACGACTCCGCGAGCGGGCTCGTGTCGACGGTGTCGAACCCGAGCTCGTCGTAGAACCGCTCGACCCACGCGGCGGCCTCGGGGAAGTCGCTCGACGTCGCCAGCGCGCGGCGCCCCGGCGTCCCCGCGGGCGTGCCGTCGGTCGTGATGTGCGCCGACTGGATGTGGTTGAACGCCTTCGCGACCTTGGACGACGGCAGGTGCTCCTGGAGCAGGCCCGACGACGTCGCCTCGCCGCGGTCGAGCGCGTCGACGTGGCCGTCGCGCTCCCAGTAGTAGTTGTTCGTGTCGAGCACGATCTTCCCCGCGAGCGGCTCGACCGGGACGTCGCGGTACGCGTGGAACGGCACCGCCACGACGGCCACGTCAGCGGCCCGCGCCGCCTCCTCCGCGGTCGCCGCGCGCGCCCGCGGACCGAGCTCGGCGACGAGGTCGTCGAGCGTGCGGGGGTCGCGCGAGTTCGCGATGACCACGTCGTACCCCTGCCCGACGGCGGCCCGCGCCACCTGGGAACCGATGTTGCCTGCGCCGATGATGCCGAGAGTCGTCATGGTCATCGACAACGCACCTGCGGCGTCACTATTCCGCACGGCTCGCCGTCCGGGCCGCTGTGGCATCCTGACGTCCGAGAGGGGGCCCCATGATCGATCCGCTGGTCGCCACGTTCGCGATCCTGGCCCTCGCCGTCGTGGGCTTCATGACGAACCGCCTGCCGCTCGTCGTCGTCGCGCTCTTCGTGCCCGTCGCGCTGTGGGCGACGGGCGTGCTCCCGCTCGACGAGGCGCTGGGAGGCTTCAGCGACCCGATCGTCCTCTTCATCGCGTCGCTCTTCGTGCTCAGCGACGCGCTGGACTCCACCGGCGTCACGGCGTGGATCGGGCAGTGGCTCGAGCGGCGCGCGTCGCTCGGGCGCGCGGGCCTGCTCACGCTCATGGTGGGCGTCGCGGCGCTGCTCGCGGCGGTCATCAGCATCAACGGCGCCGTCGCGGCGCTGCTCCCCGTCGCGGTGGTCGCGGCGGCGCGCGCCGGGATCGTGCCGTCGCGCATGCTCGTCCCGCTCGCGTTCGCCGCCGGCGCGGGGTCGCTGCTCACCCTCACGGGCACGCCCGTGAACATCATCGTCTCCGAGGCGGCGGCCGAGGCCGGCGGCCGCGAGTTCGGCTACTTCGAGTTCGCGCTCGTCGGCGTCCCGCTCGTCCTCGCCACCGCGGTGCTCGTCGTGACCCTCGGTGACCGGCTGCTGCCCGAGCGCGTCCCCGAGCACCTCGCCGACACCGCGACCGACCCGCGCGAGCGCGTGCGCTCGTGGCGCGAGAGCTACACGCCCGACCTCGACACGGGCCGCCTGTTCACCGGCGGCACCGGGGTCGTGGAGGTGGTCATCGCACCCCGATCGACCCTCGTCGGGCGCACCGTCAGCCCGGGCATGACGACGCGCGACGAAGGGCTCGTCGTGGTCGCCCTCCGGCGGGGCGAGGCGCACGCGTCGGCGTCCGACGCCGAGCGGGCCTCCGGGACGCTGACCCTCCAGCCGGGCGACGCCGTGCTCGTGCGCGGCCCGTGGGACGCGCTCCACCGGTACACGCAGTCGCCCGACGTGCTCGCGGTCGACTCGGCGCGCAGCCTGCAGCGCGGCGTCCCGCTGAGCCGCGGCTGGCGTCGCTGCCTCGCCGTGCTCGTCGTGACCATCGTGCTGCTCGCGACCGGCGTCGTGCCGCCCGTCATCGCCGGTCTGCTCGCCGCGGGTGCCCTGGTGGTCGGCGGGGTGGTCACCGTGCCGCAGGCGTTCCGTGCGATCTCGTGGGACACCGTCGTGCTCATCGCGGCGCTCATCCCGCTGTCCGCGGCGTTCGTCTCGTCCGGGGCGGCGGAGGCGATCGCCGGGCTCGTGCTCCGGCTCACGGGCGACGGGTCGCCGCGCCTCGCGCTGCTCGTGGTGTGCGTGCTCACGCTCGTGCTCGGGCAGTTCATCTCGAACGTCGCGACGGTGCTCGTCATGGCTCCCGTCGCGGTGTCGTTCGCGCAGACGCTCGACGTGAGCGTGCTGCCGTTCATGATGGCGCTCACGGTCGTGGGCGCGGCCGCGTTCCTCACCCCGATCGCGACCCCCGTCAACCTCATGGTGCTGCAGCCCGGCGGGTACCGGTTCGGCGACTACTGGCGCCTCGGCCTGCCGCTCGCCCTGGTCTTCCTCGCGGCCGCGGTCCTCTACGTGCCGCTCGTCTGGCCGTTCTGAGCCGCGGCCCCTGACCGTCCTGCGGTCGCCGTGGCACGACGTCGCAGGTCGTGGCACGGTATACCGCGTCGCGCGGGCACCGGGCCCGCGCCGACGTACCTGACACGGGGGAGTCGTCCATGGCGGAGACCACGAACGGCACGCTCTACGACGCGGTCGTCATCGGGGCGGGCTACTCGGGCCTGGCGATGCTGCACCACCTGCGCGAGATCGGTCTGTCCGTGCTCGTCGTCGACGCCGCGGACGGGATCGGCGGTACCTGGTGGGCCAACCGCTACCCGGGCGTGCGGACCGACTCCGAGTACCTCGCGTACGCGTACTCGTTCTCGCGCGAGGTGCGCGACGAGTGGGACTGGTCCGAGCGCTACCCGCGCGGCGAGGAGATCCGCGCCTACCTCGAGTTCGTCGCCGACCGGCTCGACCTGCGCCGCGACATCCGGCTTGGCGCCGCCGTCGAGCGGGCCGAGCACTCCGACGCGACGAACCTGTGGACCCTCACCCTCGCGGACGGCTCCCGGCTGCACGCGACGTACGTCGTCTCCGCGACCGGCCTGCTCTCCCGGCCCCTGTACCCGGACCTGCCCGGGCTCGACACGTTCGCAGGGCCGGTCCACCACTCGGCCCGCTGGCCGCACGACGGCGTCGACCTGGCGGGCAAGCGCGTGGGCCTGCTCGGGGTCGGTGCCTCGGGGATCCAGATGCTGCCCGAGCTCGCGGCGGTGGCGGAGCACGTCACCGTCTTCCAGCGCACCCCCAACTATGTGCTGGAGACGACGAGCCCCGCCGTGAGGGCCGACGAGCTCGCCGCCCTGCGCGCCCGCTACGACGAGGTCTTCGAGCGCGCCGCGCGCCACCCCTTCGGTGTCCCCATGGAGATCCCCACGCGGTCCGCGCTCGAGGTCGACGCCGAGGAGCGCCGCCGCGTCTTCGAGTCCCGCTGGGAGGCGGGCGGCTTCCGGTTCGCCAACGAGTGCTTCACGGACCTCGTGTCCAGCCCCGAGGCGAGCGAGCTCGCGTCCGAGTTCCTGCGCGGCAAGATCCGCGAGGTCGTCGAGGACCCGCAGACGGCCCGCCTGCTCACCCCGACGACGTACCGCTTCATGGGCAAGCGGCCCCCGACGGGCCACGGCTACTACGCGGCGTACAACCGCGAGAACGTCGAGCTCGTCGACGTGCTGACCACGCCGGTCACGCGCGTGACGCCGCGCGGGATCGTCGTGGGGGAGGTCGAGCACGAGCTCGACGTGCTCGTGCTCGCCACGGGCTTCGACGCCATGACCGGGGCGCTCACGGCGTTCGACGTCGTCGGGCGGGACGGCGTCACCCTGCGCGAGCGCTGGGAGCGCGACGGCCTGCGCACCTACCTCGGCATCTCCGTGCACGGCTTCCCGAACTTCTTCATGTCCCTCGGTCCGCAGACGCCGCTGTCCAACCTCACGGTGCCGGTCCAGCGCGGCGCGCAGTGGCTCCAGCGCGCGCTCGCGTACGCGCGCGAGCACGGCGTCGACCGGCTCGAGGCCACGCCCGAGGCGGAGGAGTGGTGGCGCGCCGAGACGGAGCGCGCGGCCCGCGCGACCGTCATGTACGAGGAGGGCAAGAAGGCGGGCGCCTGGTTCGTGGGCGGGAACGTGCCCGGCAAGCGCGAGGAGATCGCCGTGTACCTCGGTGGCGGGCACGTCTACCAGGACGAGTGCGCCCGCGCCGCGGCCGAGCACTACGCCGGGTTCCGCCCTGGTGCGGGGCTGCCGTCGTCCCACGTCGTGCGGTCCGTGCCTGACCCGGAGCCTGTGCCCGACGTCGGTTCGGCGTCCGGGGCCGAGGACACGCCGCTGGCCGCCGGGGTCGGCGGCTGACCGGCGGGTGCGGTGCGCCCCCTGCGTGCACCGCACCCGCCGCTCACGCCGCCGGACGTGCTGCGGCCGACCGGCCGCCCACGCCGCGGTCCGGACAGCTCAGCAGGTCAGTCCCGAGCCCGGGGCGACGCCCAGCACCTCGGTGATCCGCACGTAGCGGTCCACGCGCGACTGCACCGACGCCGGGTTGCCCCCGTCGCACTCGAGCGCCCCGTTGAGCGAGTTGATCGTCTGGCCGAAGCCGGCGCCGGACACCATCGCCTGGTGCGACGTCATCACTCCGGGCCCGTTCTGGGTGTTCCAGTACCAGAGCGCGGTCTGCCACGCGACGGACGGGTCCTCCTCGACGAGCCACGGGTCGTTGAGGAGGTCGATGCCCAGGGCGTCGCCGGCGGCCTTGTAGTTGAAGTTCCAGCTGAACATGATCGGCCCGCGCCCGTAGTAGGCCGTCTGGCCCGCCGGGCAGCCGAACGGCTGCTCGTCGTCGCACTTGATCCAGTAGTTCGCCTCGTTGATCTCCTTCACGTACCGGAGCCCGACCGACTCGAAGTCCGCGTGCGTGAGGAACGCCGCGGCCTCGCGCGTCCGGGTCTCCGGCGTCCCCGTGCTGGCGAACGCCGGGTACGCACCGAGCGCGTCGACGAACCCGTCGTACGTGTAGAACGGGTGCCGCTTCGGGAAGATCGCGTCGAACTCCGTGCGGCTCACCACGAAGTCGTCCCCGCCGCCCGTGCACCGGCCCGCGTCCACCCACACGCTCGTCGACCCGGGCGTCTCCCGCTGGGTCCACCACCGCGCCGTCCAGTTCCGCCCGTGGTGCGACGCCGTCTCCCCACCCGAGTACGCGGTCGTCGGAGACCACGTCGCGGCGCACGCGGCGGCGCTCGCGGGCTGGTCGGCGCTCGCGGGGGAGAGGCCCGTTCCCGCGCCCGCCGGGGCGGTGACGGACACGGCGAGGACCGCCGAGGTGAGGACGGAGACGACGGTGGTGAGGGCGCGCCGGAAGCGAGTGCTCATGAATCCCCCTGCTGTTGCGGGCGGCCTCGTTACCGCCGCTCGCAAACCTAGCGCGAGGCATGCGACGACGACAAGGGCATGCTCGTCGCACCACGCGGAACGGCGCCCGGCCGGCACCGAAGAGGTGCGGGTCGGGCGCCGTTCGCTGTCATCCTGGGCAGGGCCGCGAGGCCCTCCGATCAGATGTCGTAGTAGAGCTCGAACTCGTGCGGGTGCGGGCGCAGGCGGATCGGGTCGATCTCGTTGGCACGCTTGTAGTCGATCCACGTCTGGATGAGGTCCGGCGTGAACACGTCGCCCTGCGTGAGGAACTCGTGGTCGGCCTCGAGGTTGTCCAGCGCCTCGGAGAGCGAGCCGGGGACCTGCTGGATCTGCGCGTGCTCCTCGGGCGGCAGCTCGTACAGGTCCTTGTCGATCGGCTCCGGCGGCTCGATGCGGTTCTTGATGCCGTCGATGCCGGCGAGGAGCTGCGCGGCGAACGCGAGGTACGGGTTGGCCGACGGGTCCGGCACGCGGAACTCGACGCGCTTCGCGGCGGCGGACGAGCCGGTCACCGGGATGCGGATGCACGCGGAGCGGTTGCGGGCCGAGTAGACCAGGTTGACCGGGGCCTCGTAGCCGGGGACCAGGCGGTGGTAGGAGTTCACCGACGGGTTGGTGAACGCGAGCAGCGACGGCGCGTGCTTGAGCAGGCCGCCGATGTACCAGCGCGCGAGGTCGGAGAGACCGCCGTAGCCCTTCTCGTCGAAGAACAGCGGCTTGCCGTCCTTCCACAGGGACTGGTGCGAGTGCATGCCCGAGCCGTTGTCGCCGAAGATCGGCTTCGGCATGAACGTGACCGACTTGCCGGCCTCGAACGCCTCGTTGCGGATGACGTACTTGAACTTCATCAGGTCGTCGGCCGCGTGCAGCAACGTGTTGAAGCGGTAGTTGATCTCCTGCTGGCCGGCGGTGCCCACCTCGTGGTGCGCGCGCTCGACCTCGAGGCCGACCTTCTCCAGCGTCGCGCACATCTCGTCGCGCAGGTCCGCGAAGCGGTCGGACGGGGAGACGGGGAAGTAGCCGCCCTTGTAGCGCGTCTTGTACGCGAGGTTGCCGCCCTCCTCCTCGCGGCCCGTGTTCCACGCCGCCTCGACGGAGTCGAGGTAGTAGAAGCTCGAGTGCTGGTTCGTCGCGAAGCGTGCCTCGTCGAAGAGGTAGAACTCGGCCTCGGGCGCGAAGAACGCCGTGTCGGCGATGCCGGTGGAGCGCAGGTACGCCTCGGCCTTGGCCGCGATGTTGCGGGGGTCGCGCGAGTACGGCTCGCCCGTGAACGGGTCGACGATGGAGAAGTTCACGACGAGCGTCTTGCGCTTGCGGTACGGGTCCACGAACGCGGTCTTGACGTCCGGCACGAGCTTCATGTCCGACTCGTGGATCGCCTGGAAGCCGCGGATCGACGACCCGTCGAACATCAGGCCGTCCTCGAACGCCGACTCGTCGAACTGCGAGACGGGGATGTTGAAGTGCTGCATGATGCCGGGCAGGTCGCAGAACCGGACGTCGACGAACTCGACGCCTTCGTTCCGCGTGAAGGCGATTGCCTCCTCCGCGTTGTTGAACATCCGTTGCTCCTTGATCGGGTGGTGCCGTCGGGCTGCGCGGCGGACGAGCCGCTGACGTGGCGCCCACGAACCTAGGCCGGGGCGGTTTCCCTGCGGTGTACCCCTTGTTTCGGTCGTGTTACGTCCCGCGTCCCCGTGTGACGATCGTGCGACACGAGGGCGCGCGGCAGCCGACGTGGGGTCGGTGTGCCGTTCGGCACGATACCGCCGTCCGGCCGCCGGCGGGCGGTCCCGTCCACCGCGTGGCACGTACGCTGGTCCCGTGGTTTCACGCGAGGACATGGGTTCGTGGCTCGAGGGCGCCCCGGGCGGCCAGAACAGCGGTCGCGGTGCGCGGCTCGGACTCCCGCCGGACGGCCCCGGCTCCCTCGCGACGCTCGGTCGGCGCGTCGTCGCGCTGGTCATCGACTGGGTCCTCGCGACCCTGGTCGCGTTCCTCTTCTTCCGGCCCGCCGCGCCGGGGTTCTTCGAGGGCATCTCGGCGCTGCCCGTCTGGTCGCAGCCGCTGGTCTTCGCGATCGAGAACGTGCTGCTCGTGAGCACGCTCGGGTTCACCGTCGGTCACCGCGTCATGGGGATCCGGGTCCGGCGACTCGCCGAGCCGGCCCGCATGGTGGGTCTCGGTCGCGGCGTGCTGCGCACGGTCCTGCTGTGCCTCGTCATCCCGGCGGTCGTGTGGGACGCCGACGGTCGCGGCCTGCACGACCGCGCCGCGGGCACCGTGCTCGTCCGCTCCTGACCCCGGCGGCCGGGGCGGCCGGATCCCCACCCCTTCGCACGACGACGCCCGGCCGGCAGAGGGAAGATCCTCGCCGACCGGGCGTCGGTCGTGGTGCAGGGTGTGTCAGCGCCCCTTGAGGCCCTTGCGGTCGGGGCGGGCCCGGGTCGGGTCGATCCCCTTCGGGATCGGCAGGCGAGAGACGCCGAGCGCGCGCAGGCGCTTGGAGACCTCCGCCGTCTCGGGCTTCGTGAGGGTCGGCTTGAGCTTCTGGACCGCGCGGGGGAGCTTGGGCAGCGCCACCTGGTCCTCGCCGTCACCGACCTGGATCGTGGTGACCGGCACGTTCGGCAGCACGCGCGCGACGCGCTTGCGCTCGGCGTCGAGCAGCCGCTTGGCGCGGTGGGGCGGGCCCTCGCTCACGAGCACGACGCCCGCGCGCCCGACGCCGCGGAACACGAGGTCCTGCGTGCGGGGGTCGATCGCGACGGGCTCCTCGTCGAACGTCCACCCGCGGCGGATCGTGCCGAGCGCGGCGCGCGCGGCGCCGGGCTGACCCTCGATCTGCTGGTAGGCGGCGCGCTCGGCGCGGCGCGTGAGGACGAACATCGCGCCCAGCGCCGCGAACGGGATGCCGACGATGAGCGTGTAGACCCACTGGCCCCACCACAGGCCGATGCCCAGCGCGACGGCGAGGATACCGACGAACACGCCGAGCATGACCCACGTGACCGCCGGGTCCTGCTTGCGGGTCATCTGGTAGGCGGCCCACACCTGGTGGTACCAGCGCTGCTTCTTGGGCTTCTTCTGCTTCGCGACCTGCTCGCCGGCGGCGGGCGCGCCGGTGCTGTCCGAGTTCTTGCGGGCCATGCCGGTCAGTCTAGTGGGGCGAGCGGGCCAGCAGGCTCGCGGCCTCCTGGCGGGACGTCGTCGGCTCGGCGAGGTGCGCGAGCGCGGCGGGGATCTCCATGCCGCGGCGCGTCATGGCCTGGCCCCAGAGCCGCCCGGCGCGGTACGACGACCGCACGAGCGGGCCGGACATGACGCCGAGGAAGCCGATCTCCTCCGCGGCGTCCGACAGCTCGACGAACTCCTCGGGCTTGACCCAGCGGTCCACCGGGTGGTGCCGCAGCGACGGGCGCAGGTACTGCGTGATCGTCACGAGGTCGCAGCCGGCGTCGTGCAGGTCCTGCAGCGCCTCCTTCGCCTCGTCGATCGTCTCGCCCATGCCGAGGATGATGTTCGACTTGGTGACGAGCCCCGCCTCGCGCGCGCGCGTGAGCACGGACAGCGAGCGCTCGTACCGGAAGCCGGGACGGATCTGCTTGAAGATGCGCGGCACCGTCTCGAGGTTGTGCGCGAGCACCTCGGGCCGGGAGTCGTTCACCTCGTCGAGCAGCTCGGGGATCGCGTTGAAGTCCGGGATGAGCAGCTCGACGCCCGTGCCGGGGTTGAGCGCGTGGATCTGGCGGACGGTCTCCGCGTAGAGCCAGGCACCGCCGTCGGGCAGGTCGTCGCGCGCGACGCCCGTGATGGTCGAGTAGCGCAGGCCCATCGCCTGGACGGACTCCGCGACGCGGCGCGGCTCGTCCGCGTCGAAGTCGGCCGGCTTGCCCGTGTCGATCTGGCAGAAGTCGCACCGGCGCGTGCACTGGTCACCGCCGATGAGGAACGTCGCCTCGCGGTCCTCCCAGCACTCGAAGATGTTGGGACAGCCCGCCTCCTCGCAGACCGTGTGCAGACCCTCGCGCTTCACGAGCCCCTTGAGCTCGGAGTACTCCGGGCCCATGGTCGCGCGGGTCTTGATCCACTCGGGCTTCTTCTCGATCGGCGTCGCGGCGTTGCGGGCCTCGACCCGCAGCATGCGCCGTCCTTCAGGTGCGATCGTCACGGGTGTCTCCCGGTCGTCGTGGCGAGTGAGCGCCGACGTCGCGCCGAGCAAACGGGCGGGCGGCGCACCGTTCGGGTGCGCGCCCTGGTACGGCGCCGGACTCCGGTCAGACTACGCGCTCACGCTCGTCGTCTCCCGCGCGTCGCTCACCCTGTGGACGTGACGTCAGCGACACCCCGGTCACGACGAGCAGGGCCGCCGCGACGACCGGCAGCGCGAACGCGCTCGTCGTCGAGACGGTGTCGGCGAGCGCACCGCCCCCGGACGCACCGATCGCGACGCCGACGACGTTCGCGCTGGCCACGAGCGTCATGGCCGACGCCGTCCGCCCGGCCGGCGCGCGCTCGCCCGCGACGGTGAACACGGTGACCATGACGGGCCCGACGAACAGGCCGGTCGCTGCGACGGCGACGACGACGGCGGTCAGCGAGCCGCCCGCGGCCGCGAGCACGAGACCGGCCGTGCCGACCAGGAGCCCGGCCGCGAACGTGATCCAGCGGCTGCGCAGCCCCCAGCGGCGGGGGAGGGCGACCACGGAGAGCGCGGTGATCGCGGAGCCGACGCCCATGACGGCGTACACGAGCCCCGCGCTGCCGGGCACGCCCGCGTCGCGCGTGAGGGCGGTGAGCGCGGCCTGGGTCCCGCCGAACAGCAGCCCCATGGCGAGCATCCCGACGAGGACGACCGCCTCGCGACGCACGAGCGCGGCCGTCCCGCCGTCCGCCGCACCGGCCGTCGCGGCGTGCGGGCCGTGGCCGTGCGGCGTGGTCGCGCGCGCCGTGGGGTGGAGCGCGAACGCGGCGCCGAACACGGCGATGCCACCGGCCGCGGCGAGCACCGCGACCTGGGGCGAGCCCGCGGACGCGAGGACGCCCACGAGGGCGGGCCCCAGGACGAAGCTCACCTCGTCGGCCGTGCTCTCGTAGCTCATCGCGGCCTCGACGGTGCGCGGCTCGTCGGGCGCGAGACGCAGCCAGCGCACGCGGGCCAGCGGACCGACCTGGGGAGCGCTCGCGCCGGTCGCCGCCGCGGCGAGCAGCACCGCGGCCGTGGCGCCGGGCGCGGACGCCGAGAGGACGAGCGCCAGCACGGCGACCGTCGCGACCGGCACGCACACGAGCAGGACCCGGCGCTGACCGACGCGGTCGGCGAGCGCGCCCTGGGTCGGGCCGCCGAGCGCCGTCCCGAGCGCCGTCGCCGCGGAGGCGAGGCCGCCGAGCGCGACCGACGACGTCGTCGACGACACGAGCAAGAGTGTCCCGATCGTCAGCATGGAGAACGGCAGGCGCGCGAGGAACGCGACGGGGAGGAACGCGCGGCCCGCGAGCTGGGGGAGCCGGGCGTAGCCCGTGCGGACGGGAGCGCCGCCGGGCGGGGGAGGTGCGGGGGTGCGGGGGCGCGACGTCGCGCGCGCGGGGGTGGTGGTCATGCGGTCCAGGTCCTCGGGGTACGTCCAGCCGCGCGCCGACCCACCCGTACTCCGGCGCGCGAGGATTCCCTGGAGCCTCCAGCCTATCCCGCGAGCGCGGCCGGCGGGGCGTCCGGAGCGTCGGCCGCGAGCAGCGGGCCGAGCGCCGTCCCGAGCGCGTCGACGAGGAGCGGCGAGACCTCGGCGAGCGTGACCTCGCGGCCGAGCTCCGCCGTGAGCGACGTCACGTCGGCGTCCTCGATGCCGCACGGGACGATCCGCTCGAACCTCGACAGGTCGGGCACGCAGTTCAGCGCGAGGCCGTGCATCGTCACGCCGCGCGCGACCCGCACGCCGATTGCGCAGACCTTGCGCTCGCGGCGGGTCTCGTCGGCCGCGACCCAGACCCCGCTGCGGCCCTCGACGCGCATCGTCGCGAGCCCGAGGCGGCTGCAGACCGCCATGACGGCCTCCTCGAGCGCCCGGACGTACGCGACGACGTCCACGGGCTCGGCGAGCCGGACGATCGGGTAGACGACCTGCTGGCCCGGGCCGTGCCAGGTGATCTTCCCGCCGCGGTCGACGTCCACGACGGGCGTGCCGTCGTCGGGCCGGTCCGAGCGGTTCGTGCGGCGGCCGGCCGTGTAGACGTCCGGGTGCTCGACGAGGATCAGGGTGTCCGGCCGCGTGCCCGCGACGACGTCGTCGTGCACCGCGCGCTGGAGGTCCCAGGCCTCGTGGTAGTCCGTGATCCCCGGCAGCGCGAGCAGGTCCATCGGGTCAGGCTAACGCTCGTCGCCCGGTGTGCGGGGGAGGGTCTCGAGGAGGGTGAGGAGCGCCGCGCGCATGGCGGCGATCTGCTCGTCGTCGAGGCCGCGGGTCGCGAGGTCCTCCGCGGGGCGGCGGCGCGCCGCCGCGAGCCCGGCCGCGCGCCCGGCGTCGGTGATGGCCACGGCCCGACGGCGGCGGTCGGCCGGGTCGTCGGTGCGCGTCACGTAGCCGGCCCGCTCGAGCCGCGCCACGATCCGGCTCATGGTCTGCTCGGTGACGCCCGACTCGTCCGCGAGGACGCGCTGGGACCGCGGCCCGGCGAGCAGGTGCATGAGCACGGGGAAGCCGGCGTGGTTGAGGTCCCACTGCCCGAGGTGGGCGTTCCACTCCCGTTCGATCCGGCGCGCGACGGCGAAGAGCAGCCGGCCGGTGGCCCACTCCTGGGGGTCGCCGGGGGTGGGGTCGCCGACGTCCGGGTCGACGTGCGGCCCGGTGCGGTCCCTCGGTGCAAGCTCCAACGTGCATTCCTCCCTCCACCATGGCACCATTCCTCAGCATGCTGAGCAATCGGACGGGCGGGTTCCTCCGCGGACTGATCATTGTCGCAGTCATCGGTCTCTGGATGGCCATCGGCGCACTGGGTGGTCAGGCGCAGGGTCGTCTGAGCAGCGTGCAGACCAACGACGCCGCGGCGTTCCTGCCCGCGAGCGCGGAGTCGACGCGCGCAGCCGAGGTCGCGCGGGAGTTCACCGACTCCGAGACGCTGCCCGCGCTCGTCGTCGCGACGACCGGCGATGGGAGCGCGCTCACTCCCGACGACCTCGCGGCGCTCGACGCCTACGCGCAGGCCGTCCCCGCCGCGCCGCTCGAGGGGACCTCGGGCGACGAGCCCGCGACCGTGGGCGACGTCTCGATCGCCGACCCGGTCCTCGTGCCGTCCGAGGACGGGGAGGCCGCGCTCGTCGTCGTCTCGCTCGACGCGTCCGTCGCGTCGGACCGCGTGGGGGCGGACGAGAGCAGCGTGAGCGAGCTCGCCGTCGGCGCGCTGCGCGACCTCGCCGCCGCGGACGCGGCCGACGGCGGCCTCGCCGGCACGTCGCTCGACGTGTGGGTCACCGGCCCCGCCGGGTTCGTCGCCGACCTCGTTACGGCCTTCGGCGGGATCGACACCGTGCTGCTGCTCGTCGCGCTCGGTGCGGTGCTCGTCATCCTCGCGGTCGTCTACCGCTCGCCGATCCTGCCGTTCATCGTCATCCTCACGGCCGTGCTCGCCCTGACGCTCGCCGGTCTCGTCGTCTACGAGCTCGCGGCGGCGGACGTCCTGACGCTCAACGGGCAGTCCCAGGGCATCCTCTCGATCCTCGTCGTCGGGGCCGCGGTCGACTACTCGTTGCTCGTGGTGGCCCGCTACCGCGAAGAGCTGCGCCTCGTCCGGTCGACGGCGACGGCGCTGCGCCGTGCCGTGCGGGCCTCGGTCGAGCCGATCGCGGCGAGCGCCGGCACCGTCATCGCGGGTCTGCTCTGCCTGCTCCTGTCCGACCTGTCGTCCAACCGCAGCCTCGGCCCCGTCGCGGCGATCGGCATCGCCGCGGCGTTCGTCGCCGCGCTCACGCTCCTGCCGGCGCTCCTGCTCGTCGCGGGGCAGCGGTCCCGCGCGCTGTTCTGGCCGCGCATGCCGCGGTACGACGCCGACCACGCGGCCCACGAGGCCGCCGTCGCCCAGGCGTCGCCCGAGAACGAGAACAGCGTGAGCATCGAGGGGCACGGCGTGTGGTCGCGCGTCGCGAGCTTCGTCGGCCGCCACGACCGGCGCGTGTGGATCGTCACGGCGCTCGTCCTGGCCGCGTGCGCCGCGTTCGTGCCGACGCTCGACGCCGAGGGGACCGGCGACTCGGAGGTGTTCCTGGCGGACGTCGACTCCGTCGCGGGCGAGGAGGCGCTCACCGCGCACTTCGAGGGCGTGTCCGCGCAGCCGGCGACCGTCATCGCCCCCGAGGCGGACCTCGACGCCGTCGTCACGGCGGCCGAGAGCACGGACGGCGTCGCCGCGGCGACCCCCGTCACCGACCAGCCCGCCGTCGCCCCCGGGGCCCCCGCGCAGGGCGACCCGCTCGTCGTCGACGGGCAGGTGCGCGTCGACGTCACGACCGAGGCGCCGTCCGACAGCCAGGAGGCCGTGGAGACGGTCTCGGCGCTGCGCGACGCCGTGCACGAGGTCTCGCCCGAGGCCGTCGTCGGCGGTGCCGCGGCCGAGCGCCTGGACACCCAGCTCGCGGGGCAGCGCGACCTGCGGGTCATCGTGCCCGTCGTGCTGGTCGTGATCCTGCTGATCCTCATCCTGCTGCTGCGGTCCGTGCTCGCGCCCGTGCTGCTCATGCTCGCGAACGTGCTGTCGTTCGGGGCCGCGCTCGGCGTCGCCGCGATCGTCTTCAACCACGTGCTCGACTTCCCCGGCGCGGACCCGGCCGTCCCGCTCTACGCGTTCTGCTTCCTCGTCGCGCTGGGCGTGGACTACTCGATCTTCCTCATGACGCGGGTGCGCGAGGAGAGCCTGCGCGTCGGGACGCGGCGCGGCGTGCTGCGCGGGCTCGCGGTCACGGGGTCGGTCATCACGTCCGCGGGCGTGGTGCTCGCGGCCACGTTCGCCGCGCTCGGGATCATCCCGCTGCTCTTCCTCGCCCAGCTCGCGTTCATCGTCGCGTTCGGCGTCCTCGTCGACACCCTCGTGGTGCGGTCGCTCCTCGTGCCCGCCCTCGTGCACGACGTCGGGCGTCGCGCCTGGTGGCCGAGCGCCCTCGGGCGTCTGGACCGCGGTCCGGGGGAGCCTGCTCAGCCCGCCGGGAGCGGCTCGGCGGGGCAGTCCGACAGCACGCGCGCCATCGCCTCCGACTCCGACGGCGTGACCGAGAGCTCGTAGGCCGCCTTCACGGCGATCTGCCGGGCGACGTACGGGCACCGGAACGCGTGGTTCGGGGGCAGCCACGCCGACGCGTCGCGCGCGCCCTTCGACTGGTTCGCCGGGCCGTCGGACGCGAGCAGGTTGAGGGGGTCGTTCGCGAACTGCCGACGCGTCTCGTCGTCCCAGGCGCGAGCGCCCTTGCGCCACGCGTCGAGCAGCGGCACGACGTGGTCGATCTGGACCGCCGCGCTCGTCGCGTTGCCGCGGCGGAAGTCGATCGTCTCGCCCGTGTACGGGTCGTCGAAGGTCCCGGTGCGGACCTCGCAGACGTCGCCGCGCGTCGAGAAGGTCAGGTCCGTGAGGTCGCGCGCGAGGATGTCGTTGCGGGTGTCGCACCCGTTGCCGTCGACGTCGGCCCACGCCGCGCCGAACAGCGCGCGCTCGTAGCCGGTGTCCGGACCGGGGCCCTTGACCTCGAGGCCGGCGAGGGCCTCGAGCGCGCTCCCGGCGACCGGCTCCGGGTCGGTGTCCGCCGCGACGGACCGCTGGTTGATGACGTTCGCGACGACGATCGCGATCGCCAGGGCGATGAGGACGTAGCGCAGGACGCTCCGACGAGGGACCTGGCGGCTCGTGGTGCTCAAGGGTCGACCTTCCCGAAACCGAATCTCGGCCCGACCCCCGCGAGACGGTACGCAGCGCTCCATATCGGACCAACGCGCACATTCTGCCAGGTCGCCCGAGGTGCTCCGACCCGCGCCCGGAACGCCTCGGGCACCCGTCCGCGACGCGGCTAGATTGGTCCGCATGGACACCGCCGCACGCACGCTCAGGGTCGGGATCGTCGGGTACGGAGGGGCCGGTCGAGGCATCCACGCACGTCTCGTGCGCGAGGCCGGGCACACCGTCGCGGCCGTCGTCGTGCGCTCGCCGGTGCGACGCGCCGCCGCCACTGAGGACTGGCCCGGCGTGCACCTGCACGACGACGTCGAGGCCCTCCTCGCCGACCGCGCGGCCTACGACGTCGTCGTCGTGGCCAGCCCGTCCGCGCTCCACGCGGACCACGCGACGGCGCTCGTGCGCGCGGGCGTCCCCGTCGTGGTGGACAAGCCGCTCGCCCTGGGCGCCACGGCGTCGCGCGCCGTCGTCGACGCCGCGGAGGAGGCGGGGACCCCGCTCACCGTCTTCCAGAACCGCCGGTGGGACCCGGAGCAGCTGACGCTGCGGTCCGTGCTCGGCCGCGGCGACCTCGGCCGGGTCCACACGTTCGAGCGCCGCTGGGAGCGCTGGCGTCCCGTGCCGCAGCAGCGCTGGAAGGAGAACGACCTCGTCGGAGGCGGCCTGCTCCTCGACCTCGGCCCGCACCTCGTCGACTCCGCCACCCAGCTCTTCGGCCCCGTCACCGGGGTGTGGGCCGAGCTCCGCTCGCACACGACCCCCACCGAGGACGACGTGTTCCTCGTGCTCCACCACGCCCCGGACGCCGACGGGAACGCCGTCGTGAGCCGCCTGTGGGCGGGGTCCGTCGTCGGCGCGCCCGGCCCGCGCACGCGCGTGCTCGGCACGGGCGGGGCGTACGTCGTCACGACGTTCGAGAACGACGCGTCGCCCTTCGAGGTGTTCGACGACGCCGCGCCCGCGGGCACCCTCGGCTGGGTCACGCGCGGTCGCGAGCGCGAGCCCGTGCCGCAGGCCCCCGGCGGGCACGCGGACTTCTACCGCGCGGTCGCCGCATGGCTGCTCGACGACGGCCCCGTGCCGGTCGACCCGCGCGACGCCGTCCGCACGGCCGAGGTGCTCGACGCCGCGCGCCGCAGCGCGCGGGAGGGTCGCCTGCTCGACGTGTGACGGCGCGCGTCCCCGGAACTGGCCCGGGGCAGACTCGTCCTGTGGACGACGGCTCGCGCGGGCGTGTCGTGCGGTGGGATGGGGGCATGCCGTCGTCGTCCCGCCGCCCGCGCCCGCCCGGGCCGTCCGTCGCCGACCTCGGGCCGGCGCTCGCCGCGGCGGGGTGGTCGCTGCGGCGGGAGCCGGGCGCGGTCGGCGGGGTGGTCGCCCGCGACGCCGCCGGGACGGTGTGCGAGGTCGCGCTGCTCGCGGCGCCCGCGGACCCGGGGGCGCGGGCCGCGCTCGTCGAGCACCTGCGCGGGCTCGGCGGGGAGCACGAGCACCTCGCGGCGGTGCGCGGCGTCGTGGCGGCGGACGGGTCGTCGCTCGCCGTCCTCGTCGACCACGTCGGCGGGCTGCGCCTCGACGAGCTCGCCGCCGCGCGCGAGCCGCTCCGCGCGGGGGAGGCGGTGACGGTCCTCGTCCCGGTCGCCCAGGCGCTGACGGCGCTCCACCGCGAGGGTCGCAGCCACGGCGTCCTGGACGCCGCGTCGGTCGTCGTCGCCCCGGACGGCCGGACGGTGCTGCGCCCGCCGCTGGCGCCCACGACGGCGTCGAGCGCCGACGACGTCCGCGACCTCGCCCGCACGGTCCTCGGTCTCGTCCCTCCGCCCGCGTCGAGCCACCCCGCGCACGCGGCGCCGCCCGACCCCGACGAGGCGCGGGCCCTCGCCGCGCTGCACGCGG
This sequence comes from Cellulosimicrobium sp. AB352, assembly GCF_049538415.1. NCBI lineage: Bacteria > Bacillati > Actinomycetota > Actinomycetes > Micrococcales > Promicromonosporaceae > Cellulosimicrobium > Cellulosimicrobium sp. AB352. Next base: position 203,605 of record NZ_JBMVFX010000003.1, read on the forward strand.
AGCTCGCCGTCGCGCTCCGCGACGACCCGGCCGCCCGTCCCGCCGTCGGGACGTTCGCCGCGCGCTGCTACGACGCGGTCGAGCCGCAGCCGATCGTCATGCCGGACCCCGCGCGGCTCGTCGCAGGCGCCCTGGCGGGTCGGCGAGCTCCCCGCCCGGCGGTGCCGGGGCGGCGAGCGGCCCGCGACGACGTGGCCGCGGCGCCCGGCCGTCGTGGGGTGCGCGCGATCCCGGAGCGCCCGCGGCGCGGGGCGCCGCTGTCCGGCCTCGGGCGCGGGGCGAGGGCCGGTGCGCACGCCCGCCGGCCGGACCGGCGGCGACTCCCGTGGTCCGGCCGCACGACGACGGCCCTCCTCGGCGGCGCGGTGCTCGTCGTGGCGGTGGTCGTCGCGCTCGCGGTCGGCACGCCGTGGTCCTCGCCCGTGCGCGACGACGGTCCCGCGACCACCCGCACGGCGTCGGCCGCGGATCCGGCGACCGACCCCACGCTCGACCGGGCCGACCCGCTCGGTGCGGCGCGCACCCTCACGGCGCGGCGGCTGGAGCTGCTCGCGGACGGTGCGGGGGACCTGTCCGCGGTGGTGGTCGCCGATTCGGCCGCGGAGGCCCGCGACGCCGAGCTGCTCGCCGCGCTCGACGGCGTCGACGTGGTCGGGGCACGGGCCGAGGTCTTCGACGCCCGGCACGTCGAGCCCCGGCGGCCGGATGCCGACGAGGGGCACGGGGACGAGGTCGCGACGGTGGCCGTGGACTACACGGTGTCGGCCCACCACCAGCGCACGGCCGCGGGCGAGGTGGCGGTGCCCGCCACGCCGCGGACCACGGCCGTCCTGGTGCTGCGGTGGACCGACGCGGGGTGGCGCGTCGCCGAGGCGCGATGACCTCGCCCGTGCCGCAGGGCGAGCCGTCGTCAAGCGCGCCGGGTGCCGTCCGCGGGGAGGCCCGGCTGTGAGGACCGCCGGTCAGCGGCTCTCGACGACCTCGCGCGCGGCGTCCTCCAGGACGGGGTCGGACCACGTGAACCCGCTCGCCTCGAGCACGGTGGGCAGGGCGCGCTGGGAGCCGAGGATGTCGGACGCGAGCTCGCCGAGCGCGACGTGCAGGGCGAACGACGGCACCGCGAGCACGGCAGGACGGTGCAGCGCCCGCGCGAGCGCCCGGGTGATCTCGGCGTTGGTCGCCGGGTGCGGGGCGGACAGGTTGACGGGGCCGTGCACGGGCGCGGTGAGGAGGTGCTGCAGCGCGGCGACCTCGTCGCGCAGCGTGATCCAGCTCCAGTACTGCGTCCCGGGGCCGAGGCGCCCGCCCACGCCGAGCCGCAGGAGGGGCAGCAGCCGGCCGAGCGCGCCGCCGTCGGGGGAGAGGACGATGCCGGTGCGGGCGTGCACGACGCGGACCCCTGCCTGCTCGGCGGGAGCGGTCGCGGCCTCCCACTCGCGGACCAGCCGCGCGAGGAAGCCGTCTCCCGACGCGGACGTCTCCGTGAGCACCTGGGAGCCCCGGTCGCCGTAGTACCCGATGGCGGAGCCCTGGAGCCAGACCGGCGGCGGCGCGTCGAGGCCGGCGATCGTGCGGGCGAGCAGCCCGGTGGTGCGCGTGCGGGACGTGACGAGCGTCCGCTTGTACGCCGTCGTCCAGCGGTGGTCGCCGATGCCCGCTCCGGCGAGGTTGACGACGGCGTCCGCCCCCGCGAGCACGCCCGGGTCCAGCCGGCCGGAGTCGGGGTCCCACTCGTGCTCGTCCGAGGTCTGCGGTGCGCGGCGCACGAGGCGGCGCACGTGATGACCGTCCGCGCGCAGACGTTCGAGCAGCTCGGTGCCGATGAGCCCGTGCGAGCCCGCCACGACGATGTCCATGGGGACACGCTACGGGTCTGCGGCGGACTCGGCACGGTCCGCGGGACGCATCCGCGGCCGGGAGGGAGGGACGAGCGAGGGCCCCGACCGGCGTGCGGTCGGGGCCCTCGTCAGCGTCGCGCCGGAGCAGGCCGGCGCGGTCCGCGGCGGGTGCCGCGGAGCGGGTCCGTCAGAGGCCGACCTCGGCCTCGAACGCGCCCTCCTCGATGCGGTTCTTGATGGTGGTGAGGAAGCGCGCGGCGTCCGCACCGTCGACCAGGCGGTGGTCGTAGGACAGGAAGATGAAGCACGTCGAGCGGATGCCGATCGTGTCGTTCCCGTCCACGTCCGTCACCACGACGGGGCGCTTCGTGATCGTGCCCGTGCCGAGGATCGCGACCTGGCCGACCGGGACGATCGGCGTGTCGAAGACGGCGCCGCCCGAGCCGGTGTTCGTGATCGTGAACGTGGCGCCCGCGAGCTCGTCCGGACCGACCTTGTTGGCACGCGTGCGCGCGCCGAGGTCGGCGATCTTGCGCGCGATGCCGGCGAGGTTGAGGTCGCCCGCGTCCTTGATGACGGGGACCACGAGGCCGCGCTCGGTGTCGACCGCGATGCCCACGTTCTCCTGGCCGTGGTAGGTGATCTCGTCCTCGGCGAAGGTCGCGTTGATCTTCGGGTAGGCCTTGAGCGCCTCGACCGCGGCGAGCGTGAAGAACGGCAGGAACGTGAGGTTCGCGCCCTCGCGTGCCTTGAAGTCCGCCTTGGCGCGGTTGCGCAGGGCGGCGACGCGCGTGACGTCGACCTCGACCGCCGTCGTGAGCTGGGCCTGCGTGCTCAGCGCCTCGACCATGCGGCTGGCGACCAGCTTGCGCAGGCGGCTCGTCTTCTCGGTCGTGCCGCGCAGGGGGGAGACCGCCGGGACCGACGCCTTCTTCGGGGCGCCACCGGCCGCGGGGGCGGCCGGTGCGGCAGCGGCGGGCGCCGCCTTGGCCTCCTCGGCCTTGCGGGCTGCCTCGAGCACGTCCTCCTTGCGGATGCGGCCGCCGACGCCCGTGCCCGTGAGGGACGAGAGGTCGACGCCCTTGTCCGCGGCGAGCTTGCGCACGAGCGGCGTGAGGTACGTGCCGCCGGCCTTGGCGGCCGGGGCCGGGGTCGCGCCAGGAGCCGACGGCGCGGCCGGCTTCTCGGCTGCCGGAGCGGGGGCGCTCGTCGCGGGGGCGGGCGTCTCCTCCTGCGCGGCCTGCGCGGGGACGTCCGCCTCGCTCGCCGGGGTGCGCGCCTCGGTCGGCGCCTCCTCCTGCTTCGGAGCCTCCTGCTTCGGAGCCTCCTGCTTCGGCGCCTCCTGCGCGGGCTGCTCGGCCGGAGCGGCGGGGGCCGCGGCCGGGGCGGCACCGGAGCCGACGATCGCGAGCACGGCGCCGACCTCGACCGTCTCGTCCTCCTGGACGAGGATCTGCTGGACGGTGCCCGCGACGGGCGACGGGACCTCGGTGTCGACCTTGTCGGTCGAGACCTCGAGCAGCGGCTCGTCGACCTCGACGGTGTCGCCGACCGACTTGAGCCACCGCGTGACGGTGCCCTCGGTGACGGACTCGCCGAGCGCCGGGAGCTTGATCTCCTCACCGCCACCGGCGGAGTCGCCGGACGGCGCGGGCTGCTCGGCGGGCGCGGGGGCGGCGGGCGCCTCCTGGGCGGCCGGCTGCTCCGGCTCCGGCGCGGCCTGCGGGGCCGGAGCCTCGGTCTCGGCCTCGGCGGGGGCCGGCGCGGAGCCGCCACCGCCCGAGCCGTCGCCGATCACGGCGAGGTTCGCGCCGACCTCGACGGTCTCGTCCTCCTGGACGAGGATCTGCTCGAGCGTGCCCGCGACGGGCGACGGGATCTCGGTGTCGACCTTGTCGGTCGAGACCTCGAGCAGCGGCTCGTCGACGGCGACGGTGTCGCCGACCGACTTGAGCCAACGGGTGACGGTGCCTTCGGTGACGGACTCGCCGAGGGCCGGCATCTGCACGTTCTCAGACATGACCTGCCTGGTCTCCTTCGATCGTTGGGGTCAGTTGTGGGCGTGCAGAGGCTTGCCGGCCAGGGCCAGGTGCGCCTCTCCGAGTGCCTCGTTCTGGGTGGGGTGGGCATGGACCAGGGCGGCGACGTCCTCGGGGTACGCCTCCCAGCCCACGATCAGCTGGCCCTCGCCGACGAGCTCGCCGACGCGGGCGCCGATCATGTGCACGCCGACGACGGGACCGTCCTTGCGGCGCACGAGCTTGACGAAGCCGCTCGTCCCGAGGATCTTGCTCTTGCCGTTGCCGGCGAGGTTGTACTCGAGGGACTCGACCTGGTCGGCCCCCCACGTCTCGGCGGCGTCGGCCTCGGTGACGCCGACGGACGCGACCTCTGGCTCGCAGTACGTGACCCGGGGGATGGACGACTCGACGATCGGCGTCGGGTCGAGGCCCGCGATCTGCTCCGCGAGGAAGATGCCCTGCGCGAAGCCGCGGTGGGCGAGCTGGAGGCCGGGGACGATGTCGCCCGCGGCCCAGATGTTGCCGACGCCCGTGTGCAGGCGCTCGTCGACGATCACGAAGCCGCGGTCGAGCGTGAGGCCCTGCTCCTCGAACCCGAGGTCCGCGGTGCGCGGGCCGCGCCCGACGGCGACGAGCAGCAGCTCGGCCTCGAACGTCTTGCCGGACTCGAGGGCCACGGTGACCCCGGAGTCGGTCTCCTTGACGCCGGCGAACCGGTCGCCGAGCGAGAACGCGATGCCCCGCTTGCGGAACGCGCGCTCGAGCGCCTTCGACAGCGCCACGTCCTCGTTCGGCACGAGGTGGGGCAGCGCCTCGACGATCTGGACGTCGGCGCCGAACGACTTCCACACGCTCGCGAACTCGACGCCGATGACGCCGCCGCCGAGCACGACGACCGACTTCGGCACGCGGTCGAGCCGCAGCGCCTGGTCGGACGTGACGACCCGGCCCCCGATCTCGAGACCGGGCAGCGACCGCGCGTACGAGCCGGTGGCGAGCACGACGTGGCGGCCGGTGTAGCGGGTGCCGTCGACCTCGACCGTGTCCTGCGACACGAGGCGCCCGTGGCCCTCGACGTACGTGATGCCGCGCGAGGAGACGAGTCCCTGGAGGCCCTTGTACAGACCGGCGACGACGCCGTCCTTGTACGCGTTGACCCCCGCCATGTCGATGCCCTCGAGCGTGCTGCGCACGCCGAACTTCGCGCCCTCGCGGGCGCCGTCGGCGAGCTCGGCCGCGTGGAGCAGCGCCTTGGTGGGGATGCACCCGTTGTGCAGGCAGGTGCCGCCGAGCCGGCCCGACTCGACGAGCGCGACGTCGAGACCGAGCTGGGCGGCACGCAGCGCGGTGGCGTAGCCGGCGCTGCCTCCGCCCAGGACGACGACGTCGAATGGTGTGCCGGGTTCGGCCACGTGCGACTCCTTCAGCGAGGGGAGAGCGAGAGCGGGCGTCCACGGCACGACGGCGGGCCGGACGGGAACCGCTGACCCACGGTGCGTGAACGTTCTCCGGGAGCCATCTTGGCACCTCGGGGACGGGCTCCCCAATCGAAACCTGGGCCGTACGGCTGTGACGATGGAGACAGCGTGCCCACCGTATGACCAGGGTCACGCTGTACCCTGCCGCTGTGCCCCGGCTGCCCAAGCTGTCCAGCCTGTTCTCCCGCCGTCCCGCGACGACCTCGTCGCCGGGCGGCGCCGCGGCCGCGCCGTCGGACGCCCGCCGCGCGACGCTCGCGCACCTGCAGGAGTTCGTGCGCACGCGCGTGGGCGTCGAGGCGTACGTCGAGCCGCCCACGCCGGACACGGGCGCGACGCTCCTGCTCATCGCGACGACGGGGGAGTGGACGCGACGGCGCGTCCCGGACGAGAAGACGGCGTTCGACGTCGCCGGCTCGCTGGGCGTGCCCGTCTACAACGTCCGCTTCACCGGGTACCCGCAGCGCATGCGGGACTGGAACTCGCGCCAGCGCAGGAGCTCCTGAGGGGCTGTCCGCCGGGCGAGCAGGCGGTCCTGGTCCGTCGGAGCGACCGGACGGACCAGGACCACCTGCTCGGCGGGGCTGGGTCAGCGGCGGGCGCGGCCCTCGACCAGGCCCAGCAGGGTGCGGACGGCGACGCCCGTGCCGCCGACCGGCGTGTACCCGTGCGCGGAGCCCTCGTTGAACGCGGGGCCGGCGATGTCGAGGTGGGCCCACGGGGTCTCGCCGACGAACTCCTGGAGGAACAGCCCGGCGACGAGCATCCCGCCGAACCGGTCGCCGATGTTGGCGAGGTCCGCGACCTTCGACTTCAGCGACGCGCCCAGCTCCTCGGGCAGCGGCATCGGCCAGAACTGCTCGCCCGCGGCGTCGGCCGCCGCGACGACCTCCGCGCGCACGTCGTCGGCGCCCATGACCGCCGAGACGCGGTTGCCGAGCGCGACCATCTGGGCGCCGGTGAGCGTCGCGACGTCGAGCACGACGTCGGGCTTCTCCTCGACCGCCGCGACGAGGCCGTCGGCCATGACGAGGCGGCCCTCGGCGTCGGTGTTGAGCACCTCGACCGTCTTGCCGCCCCGGATCGTGATGACGTCGGACGGGCGCTGCGCGGTGCCGGACGGCATGTTCTCCGCCAGGCACAGCCAGCCCGTGACCGCCACGGGCAGGCCCAGGCGCGCGGCGGCGACGACGGTCTGGAGCACCGCGGCGGCGCCGGCCATGTCGGACTTCATCGCCTCCATGCCCTTCGCGGGCTTGATGGAGATGCCGCCCGAGTCGAACGTGATGCCCTTGCCGACGAGCGCGACCTTCGCCGCAGGGCGCGACGGCGTGTAGGCGACCTTGACGAGGCGCGGCCCGCGCGCCGAGCCCTGGCCCACGCCGACCAGGCCGCCGTACCCGCCCGCGGCGAGCGCCTTGTCGTCGAGCACGGTGACCTTGAGGCCCTTGGCGCCGGACTCCTTGACGGCCTGCTTCGCGACGTCGGCGAACGCGGCCGGGTACAGGTCGTTCGGCGCCGCGTTGACGAGGTCGCGCGTCGCGTTCACGGCGGCGGCGACGACCGTCGCGCGCTCGACCGCGGCCTTCGCGGCGGCGCTGCGCGCGTTCGCCGCGAGGATCTCGACGGTCGCGGGCGGACGGCTCCCGGCCGACGTCGCGGCCTCGCCCGTGCGGTAGCGCGCGAACGTGTACGTGCCCAGGAGCGCGCCCTCGGCGACGGCGGCGAGCTGCGCGTCGTCCTCGACGGGCAGCGCGACGGCGACCGACGCGGTGCCGGCGAGCGCGCGCAGCGCGGCCCCTGCCGCACGGCGCAGCGCCTCGGCGCCGAACGTGCCGTCGGCCCGACGGGCGCCGAGGCCCACGAGCACGAGCACGCCCGCCTTGAGGTCGGGACCGGCGGGGACCTTGCGGACCTCGTCGGCGGCGCCCGTGATGCCGAGCGCGGGTGCGAGGTCCTCGAGGGCGGCGACCACCGGACGGGGCAGGTCGCCCCCGACGATCGCGACGCCGTCGGACGTCGTGTGGGTGCCGACGACGAGCGCGTCGACCTTGGCACCGGCGGGATTCTTGCTGGAGACGGTCAGTTCAGCCACCCCGCGATGCTATCCCCGGCCGCCCGCGGGGTCCGCCGGGCCTGTGGACGATTCCCGCGGCGCCCACCGCCCCCGGTACGCTCGGCGGCGTGGTCCTCCCCCTCCTGCTCCTCGTGGTCGCGGCGTGCGTCGCGCTCGCCGCCTGGGCGGTCGTGTTCGTCGCGCGCGACCGCGCGGTGATCCTGCGCCAGCTGTGGGGCGCCGCGGTGATCGAGGGGCTGATCCTCGTGCAGGCGGTCGTGCTCGGCGTGCTCGGCGCGACCGGGACGGCGCCCACCGACCCGGTCCTGCTGTGGGGCTACCTCGTGACCGCACTCGTCATTTTGCCCGTCGCCGCGCTGTGGGCGTTCGCGGAGCGCTCGCGCTGGAGCTCCGTCGTGCTCGCGGTCGCCGCGCTCACGGTCGCGTTCCTCGAGTGGCGGCTGTGGCAGATCTGGAACGCCTGACCTGGAGGCCCACGCCATGAGCGCACCTGCCGCCCCCGACGGGGCGGACCCGGCGGCGACGCCCGCAGCGGGCGGTCGCCCGGACCCACGGTCGGGGCAGCGCCGCACCAACGGCGGCTTCGGCCGGGTGCTCGTCGCCGTCTACGGGATCTTCGCGCTCGCCGCGACCGCCCGTGCGGGGGTCCAGCTCCTGCGCGACTGGCACGAGGCGCCGCTCGCCTACGCGCTGTCGGCGCTCGCGGCGGCGGTCTACGTCGTCGCGACGATCGCCCTCGCGCGGGGCGGCCGCGTCGCGCGCCGCGTCGCGTGGCTCGCCGTGGGCGTCGAGCTCGTCGGCGTCCTGACCGTCGGCGCGTTCTCGCTCGCCGACCCCGAGGCCTTCCCGCGCGCGACCGTCTGGTCGGGCTTCGGCCAGGGCTACGGCTACGTCCCGCTCGTGCTGCCGTTCGTCGGGCTCTGGTGGCTCTGGCGCACCCGGCCCGCCGCGCCCGGCGCGACCACCCCGCCCCCCACCACCCCCGCCACCGACGCCCCGGAGGACGCCGCATGACCCGCCGCCGACCGCTCCTCTACGGCCTCCTCTTCGACACCGTGTTCCGCCGGATGGACCCCGAGCGGGCGCACCACGTGGCGTTCGACCTCATCGGGTTCGCCGGGCGCGTGCCCGTGCTGCGCGACGTCGTCCAGGGGGCGCTCGCGCCCTACCTGGGCCGCGCGGCGGGGGGCCGGGGGAGCGTCGAGGTGCTCGGCAAGGTCTTCCCGGCGCCGTTCGGGCTCGCGGGCGGCTTCGACAAGGACGCCCGGGCGGTGCGCGGGCTGACGATGCTCGGCTTCGCGTTCGTCGAGATCGGCACCGTGACGGCGCACGCCCAGCCCGGCAACGAGCGGCCGCGCCTGTGGCGCGAGCTCGACGTCCAGGGCGTGCGCAACCGCATGGGGTTCAACAACGAGGGCGCCGCGGCGGCCGCGCGCCGGCTCGCGGCCCTGCGCTCGACGCGAGGCGGGCGGGCCGTGCTCGTCGGGGCGAACATCGGCAAGACGAAGGTCACGCCCGCCGAGGAGGCGGCCGCGGACTACGCGACGAGCGCGGGCCTGCTCGCGCCGTACGCGGACTACCTCGTGGTGAACGTGTCGTCCCCGAACACCCCGGGCCTGCGCGACCTCCAGGAGGTCGAGTCGCTGCGGCCGATCCTCGTGGCCGTGCGCGAGGCGGCCGACGCGGCCACGGCGGACGCGGGCGTCGACCGGGTGCCGCTGCTCGTCAAGATCGCCCCGGACCTCGCGGACGAGGACGTCGACGCCGTCGCCGACCTCGTGGACGAGCTCGACCTCGACGGCGTCGTCGCCGTGAACACGACGATCGGGCACGACCGCGGGCCCGGCGGCCTCTCGGGCCCGCCCGTCCGCGCGCGCGGCCTGGCCGTCGTCGCGCGCCTGCGCGAGCGGCTCGGGCCGCAGCGCGCGATCATCGGCGTCGGGGGGATCACCACCGCGCACGACGCGCGCGACTACCTGCACGCGGGCGCGGACCTCGTGCAGGGGTACACCGGGTTCCTCTACCAGGGCCCGCTGTGGGCGGCGCGGATCAACCGCTCGCTCGCGCGGCACCCCGAGCCCGGCGCGCACGTGCGGGGCGCCGACGCGAAGGAGGCACGATGATCCGGCCGCAGTGGGTCTGGGAGCTCGACGACGCCGAGGGGCGCGCGCTCGCCTCGCCGGTGAGCCCCGTCTTCACGACGCAGTACGACGCCGAGCAGTGGCTCGGCGAGACCTGGCGGAGCCTCGCCGCGGAGGGCGCTGCCGCCGCCCGGCTCCTGCACGACGGCAGCCAGGCGACGGCGACGGTGGAGCTGCGCGTCCCCTGACCGGGTCGCCCGCCTCCTGACCCGGACGCACGGCCGGCGGGTCCGCCCCTGGCGACGCGGGCGACGCGGGCGCGCGAGCCTGTCGCGCGCCGTCGTCCCGGGGGGACCGTCAGCCCGCGACCCGGGCCCACGCGGCGGCGAGCCGTGCCACGGCGTGCTCGAGCTGCTCGGGCGGTCGGGAGAACGTCAGGCGTAGCCGGTCGGCCGCGCTGCCGTCGGGCGTGAAGGTCGGGCCGGCGTTGACGAGCACGCCCTCGGCCGCCGCGGCGGCGGCGAGGGCCTGCGCGACCGGGGCGCCCAGGTCGACCCACAGCGAGAGACCGCCCTCGGGCACGTCCACGCGCCACTGCGGCAGCGCCCGGGCGAGCAGCCCGCACAGGAGGTCGCGCTGCGCGCGGAGCGTCCGACGGCGCTCGGCGAGCACCGCGGGGGCGTCGTCGAGCAGCTCGACGACGGTGAGCTGCTCCAGCACCGCGGTGGCGATGTCCGCCGACTGGCGCGTGCGCGCGAGACGCGCGACGAGGTCCGGGTGGGCGCGGACCCAGCCGACCCGCAGCCCGCCCCAGAACGACTTGGACGCCGAGCCGACCGTGACGACGTACGGCGAGGTGCCGTCGCCCGCGAGCGGCTCCACGACCGGACCGGTGGCGTCCGGGTCGCCGTCGAGGTCGAGGTCGGTGAGCGTCTCGTCGCCGACCACGGTCACGCGGTGGCGCGCCGCGGCGTCGCGCACGCCCGCCCGCTCCTCGGGCGTGAGGGTGTAGGCGGTCGGGTTGTGAAAGTCGGGCACGAGGTAGACGAGGCGCGGCGCGACCTGGCGCAGCGTCGAGTCGAACAGGTCGACGTCGAACCCCGGCGCGTCGTGGTCGTGGCCGCCCCGCGCCCCGCTGTCGCCCCGGCCCACGGGGACGGGCACCAGCCGCGCGCCCGCCCGTCGCAGCGACTCCATCGCGTGGTAGTACGTGGGCGACTGCACGACGGCGCGGTCACCCGCCCCGAGGAGGGTGTCGGCGAGCGTGGTGATGGCGTGCTGGGCACCCGTGGTGACGAGCACCTCGTCGGGCGTGGTGGGCGTGCCGCGGCGCGTGTGGTGGTCGGCGAGGGCCTCGCGGAGCACGCCGAGGCCGTACGGCTCGTAGCCGCCGCCGGACAGGTACTCGGGCAGCCGCTCCAGCGCGCGCGAGTAGGCGGCGTGCAGGCCGCTCGGGGCGGCGGAGGTCGCCTGCGACAGGTCGGCGAGGTCGATCGGCGCGGTGCGCGGCGCGGGCCCGGGCGGGGCGTCGCCGCCGGCCGCGCGGTCCGCGGGCCGGCGCGCGCTCGGGCGGGGAAGCACGACGACGGTCCCCGAGCCGGTGCGCGAGCGTGCGAACCCGAGCTCGCGCAGCCGCCCGTACGCGGCGGCGGTCGTGGTGCGCGAGACGCCGAGCGCGACGGCGAGGTCGCGCTCGGACGGCAGGCGCGTGTGGGGCGCGAGGGTTCCCGCGAGGACGGCGGCCCGCAGCGCGTCGGCGAGGGCGGTGTACGCGGGGCCGCCCGCGTGCCACCGGCCGAGCAGCCGCGCGGCAGCAGCGGGGGACAGGTGGCGGTGGACGTCGACCGTCCCGGCCGGGGCAAGGCTCATGGGGCCACTCTCTCGCGATTGGCTATGGATGTCGATGCCACTCGGCGGTCAGGATGACACCCATGAGCCCCACCCGCCGCACCGTCCAGCTCCTCCTCGGCCTGCTCGGCTACGCGCTGTCCATGGCGCTGCTGATCCACGCGGGCCAGGGCGGGATGCCGTGGGACGTGCTGCACCAGGGCGTCGTCCGCCGCACGGGGCTGCCGTTCGGTGTCGTCGTCGGGTCGCTGAGCGTGCTGGCCCTGCTGGCCTGGATACCGCTCCGGCAGCGGCCCGGGATCGGTACGGTCGCGAACGTCGTCGTCATCACGCTGACGATCGACCCGGCCATCGCGCTCGTCACGCGCCTCGTGCCCGACCCGGGCGTCGCCGCGAGCGTGGCCCTGGCCGTCGGGGGCATCGTGCTCAACGGCCTCGCGACGGCGGCCTACCTGGGCGTGCGGCTCGGCCCGGGACCCCGCGACGGACTCATGACCGGCCTGGTGGCGCGCACCGGCTGGTCGGTGCGGCTCGTGAGGACACTCCTCGAGGTCGTCGTCGTGACGCTGGGCTGGGCGCTCGGCGGCACGCTCGGCTGGGCGACGGTCGCCTACGCGCTCGCCGTCGGGCCGATCGTCCAGCTCACGGCGCGCTGGTTCGCGCCGCGCGGGCTCGTCACCGCCCCGGCCGTGCACGCGCCCGCGCGTAGCCACGGCCGCGAGAGCGCGGCCTCCGAGGCGGCGGCGGACGGCGAGCCCGCGTCGGACGTCGAGAACCTGTCGTGGGAGCCCGTCCCCGCGATCGCAGGTCCCCGGCCGGACGAGGGAGGCATGCCCGCGTCCGGCCGGTGAGGAGACGACGACGGCCCCGGCGTGCTGCCGGGGCCGTCGTCGCGTGCGGTGGCGTGCGTCAGGCGACGCGGCCCTGCGGGGCGTTCTCCGCCGTCTTGCCCGGGTCGCGCTCGACGGCGCCCCCGAGGATCTCGTCGATCCGGGCCATGAGCTCGGCCGGGATCGTCACGCCTGACGCCTTGACGTTCTCCGCGACCTGCTCGGGGCGCGACGCCCCGACGAGCGCCGCGGCGACGTTGTCGTTCTGCAGCACCCACGCGATCGCGAGCTGCGCCATGCTCAGGCCCAGCTCGTCCGCGACGGGCCGGAGGTTCTGCACGCGCGTGAGCACGTCGTCGGTGAGGAAGCGCTGGATCATGCGCGCGCCGCCCTTGTCGTCGGTCGCACGCGACCCCGCCGGCAGCGGCTGCCCAGGGAGGTACTTGCCGGACAGCACGCCCTGCGCCATGGGCGACCAGACGATCTGCGAGAGCCCGAGCTCGCGCGACGTCGGCACGACCTCGTCCTCGATGACGCGCCACAGCATCGAGTACTGCGGCTGGGAGGAGATGAGCTGGAACCCGAGGTCCTGCGCGAGCGCGTGGCCCGCGCGGATCTGGTCCGCCGTCCACTCGGAGACGCCGATGTACAGGGCCTTGCCCTGGCGCACGATGTCGGCGAACGCCTGCATCGTCTCCTCGAGCGGCGTCTCGGTGTCGTACCGGTGCGCCTGGTAGAGGTCGACGTAGTCGGTGCCGAGCCGCTTGAGGGAGCCGTTGATCGACTCCATGACGTGCTTGCGCGACAGGCCGGTGTCGTTGGGGCCGCCGGGGCCGGTCGGCCAGTAGACCTTCGTGAAGATCTCGAGCGACTCGCGTCGCTGGCCCTTGAGGGCGTCGCCGAGCACCTGCTCGGCCTTCGTGTTGGCGTAGACGTCCGCGGTGTCGAACGTCGAGATGCCGGCGTCGAGGGCAGCGTGCACGCACGCCGTCGCGACGTCGTTCTCGACCTGGGAGCCGTGGGTGAGCCAGTTGCCGTAGGTGATCTCGGAGATCTTGAGACCCGAGTTGCCGAGGTAGCGGTAGGTGGGCATGGACCCAACCTAGCCGCGGGCCCGGCCGCTCGCGGGGCCGGGCGCCGTCGTCACTCGGGGTAGACGCCGTGCTTCTTGTGCGTCGGCTTGGGCAGCCGCGCGCGGCGGAGCTGGAACGCCCGCATGACCGCGTACATGACCGTGCCCTTGGGGATGTCGCCGAACTTCGCGAGGAGGCGCTTGCGCAGGCGCCGCCACATGATGAAGCCGTCGACGACGGTGAGCAGGACGATGACGTACAGCGTCATGACCGTGAGGAACGCGAGCTCCTGGTTCCGCGCCGTGAGGAACGAGAACACGATGAAGACGAGGGCGACGGGCAGGAAGAACTCACCGAGGTTCCAGCGGGCGTCGACGTACTCGCGCACGTAGCGCTTGACCGGGCCCTTGTCGCGCGGCGGCAGGTAGCGCTCGTCGCCGGTCTGCATGGCCTGGTACTGACGGTCACGCATCTCGCGCTGCTTCTCCCGCGCGGACTTCGCGGCGGCGCGGCGGTCGTTCGGCACGAGGGGACGCTTGTTCGCGGCCTCGGAGACCTTGCGCTTAGGGGTCGGGCGGCCCTTGCCGGCGCGCTCGATCTCGGCCGCCTCCTCGACGGGGTCGGGGGCGGCGGGGGTCGCGGCGGCCTTGTTGCGGGAGAACACCCCTCCAGGGTAGTCGAGCCGACGGGGTGCCTGGACGCGGGTCCGGGGCCGCGCGGTGTCGTACCGTGCTGGTCGTGACGAACTCACCCGAACCCACCGCCCCCGCGCCCGGCACCGCCCTCGCGACCACGCTCCGCGAGACCGTCGCCCGGCTCTTCCCGGCGCTGCGCGCCGACCTGGAGTCGCTCGTGCGCGTGCCGAGCGTCTCGAACGCCGCGTTCGACCAGGCGCACGTCGCCGCCAGCGCCGACGCCGTGGCCGCGCTCCTGCGCGACGCCGGACTGCCCGAGGTCCAGGTGCTGCGCGCCCGGGCCGAGGACGGCACCGAGGGCGCGCCCGCCGTCGTCGCGCGCCGCCCGGCGCCCGACGGCGCCCCGACCGTGCTGCTGTACGCGCACCACGACGTCCAGCCCCCGGGCGACGCCGGCACGTGGGAGACCGACCCGTTCGAGCCGACCGAGCGCGACGGCCGTCTCTACGGCCGCGGCGCGGCCGACGACAAGGCGGGCGTCGTGGCCCACCTCGGCGCGCTGCGCGCCCTCCTGGAGATCGGCGACCTCCCCGTCGGGGTGACGGTGTTCGTCGAGGGCGAGGAGGAGATCGGCTCGCCGACGTTCCTGCCGTTCCTCACGCAGCACCGCGACCTGCTCGCGGCCGACGTCATCGTCGTCGCCGACTCCTCGAACTGGAAGATCGGCGTGCCTGCGCTCACGACGTCGCTGCGCGGGCTCGTGGACTGCGAGGTCGAGGTCGCGGTGCTCGACCACGCGGTGCACTCGGGCATGTTCGGCGGCCCCGTGCTCGACGCCGTGACGCTGCTCGCGCGGCTGATCACGACGCTGCACGACGACGCGGGCAACGTCGCCGTGCCCGGGCTCGCCACCGCGGACGAGCCGACCGTGGACTACGCCGAGGCCGACTTCCGCGCCGACTCCTCGCTCCTCGACGGCACGGTCCTCGCGGGCGAGGGCAGCATCGCCGGGCGGCTGTGGACCAAGCCGGCGATCGCCGTGATCGGGCTCGACGCGCCGAGCGTCGCGCACGCGTCGAACACCCTCACGCCCCGCGCGACCGCGAAGCTCTCGGTGCGGCTCGCGCCCGGCCAGGACCCGGCGGCCGCGATGGCGGCGCTGCGCACGCACCTCGAGTCGCACGCGCCGTTCGGCGCGCGCGTGACCGTGCGCGACGGCGAGCAGGGCAAGCCGTTCCTCGCCCCCGGCGACTCCGAGGCGATGCGCGCCGCGCGGTGGGCGTTCGCGACGTCGTGGGGCACCGACCCGGTCGACATCGGCATCGGCGGGTCGATCCCGTTCATCGCCGACCTGCTCGAGGTCTTCCCCGGCGCGGCGATCCTGGTCACGGGCGTCGAGGACCCGGACTCGCGCGCGCACGGCGCGAACGAGTCCGTCCACCTCGGCGAGCTGGAGAAGGTGGTGCTCGCCGAGGCGCTCCTGCTCGCGCGGCTCGGCGGCGCGGTCGCCTGACTCGCGACGTCTGGCTCCGCGCGGCGGCGTTCCCCGGTCAGCCGGGGAGCGTCGCCCGCACGTCGGCCGCCTCGGCGAGCGCGGGACCGACGGCGTCGCGCACCTCCGGGTCGAGGGTGCCTGCGAGCGCGTCGAGGTCGTCGAGGTACGTGCGCGCCGCGGCGGCGTCGTCCGTGCGCGCGGCGAGCTCGACGAGGTAGGCGAGGGCCCGCACCCGGTCGGCGGCGCCGACGTCCTCCCCGGCGCGCCGGAGCGCCCCTGCGAGGATCTTGCGGGCCTGGGCGGGGTTGCCGTGCGAGTCGGCCTGCACGACGGCGTCGTCCAGCGCCCGGGCGAGCCGTCCCTCGGGGCGTGCGGCGTAGGCGCCGGCGGAGGAGTCGCCCGCGGCGCCCGGAGAGGTGTCCGTGGCGGTGTCCGTAGAGGTGTCCGTGGAGGCGTCCGCAGCGGGGGAGCGGCGCATGACCCGGACCCAGTTGCCCGCCGGGTCGACGAGGCTGAAGCCGGTCGTGCCGCCCGCGTTCGCGCGCCGCCGTGGACGGGTGATGCGCGGGAAGCCGGTGAGCGGCAGCCGTCCGTAACGGGCGCGGAGCCCCGCGGCGAACGCCTCGAAGACCGGCGCCGTGTCGTCCACGACGACGATGCACGTGCTGTAGCTGTCCTGCGGCGCGAGCCCGTCGAGGCCGAAGTAGTGGATGTCGACGCCGCCGCGTCGCACCGCGAGGTAGGGGTTGGGTCGCAGCTGGCGGTAGGTGACGTCGAAGCCCAGCGCGGTCCAGAAGTCGCGCACCTCGTCGATGTCCCGGCAGGGCAGGGCCGGGACCATGGTCGCGTCGAACGGGTCGGCCGCTGGGTGGTCGTGCTCTCGGTCGGCGGTCACCGACCCATCGAAGCACCCGGCCCACGCCCGGTACAGGGCGCCCCGGGTGTCAGCCGCGGTGCGCGACGTCGACCGCCCGGGCCCACCGGGCGACGTCCTCCGGGAGCTCGGGGGCGGCGACGTCGCCGCCCAGGAGCCCGACGACGTCGGGCGCGGCGATCCGGTCGCCCGACCCGCGCGCGAGGAAGCGCCCGGCGACGAGCCCGCGCGCGCAGAGGTCCCCGCGGCGTGTGAACACCTGCTCGAGGTACACGACGCGCTCGTCCCACCCGAGCACGCGCGTCGTGATCTCGAAGCGGTCCCCGAGCTGCAGGGAGCGGCGGTACTTCATGGTCGACGCCGCGACGACGGGGTACCAGCCCTTGTCCTTGAGCAGGGGGAACCCGCCGAGGTCGGCGATGAAGTTGCTGCGCGCGACGTCCATCATCTGGAGATACGTCCCGTTGTTCACGTGCAGGTAGAAGTCGAGGTCGCCCGGGCGCACGCGCATGCGGGTGACGGACGGCTCGAGGACGCCGCGGCCCGGCACGGCCTTGCGCGGCATCGTGCTGGCGACGAGGAGCTGGATCTGGCGGGTCACCGGGGCAGGCTACTACCCCGCACCAGCGGTATCGGGTATCCGGCACCGACGGCGGGGGACGCCCCTCCAGGTCGGTGTGCGAGGATGCGCGCCGTGACGACGACGAGCCCCGCCCCTCGCCCCACCGCCACCGCCGACACCGGGTCGCCCGCCCCGCACCCGTGGCAGGTCCGCGCGTTCCGCGCGGTCGCGATCGCCGAGGCGTTCTCCTGGGCCGGCCTGCTCGTCGGCATGTACCTCAAGTGGGTCGCCGGGACGACCGAGCGCGGCGTGGAGATCTTCGGGCCCGTCCACGGGGCGCTCGTGCTCGTGTACGTCGCGCTCGCCGTGCTCGTCGCCGTGCGCGTCCGCTGGTCGCTCTGGACGACCTTCCTCGCGCTCGCCGCGACCGTCCCGCCGTTCTGCACCGTCCTCTTCGACGTCTGGGCGCACCGCACCGGCCGCTACGCGCGCCGCTGACCGCTCGGGTCGGCTGACCCCAGACCGGGCTGACCGCTCAGACCGGCGGGTCGGGGTCGTACTGGATCCCGCGCCGCACGGCGCGTGCGACGTCGTCGCTCTCCAGGCGCGCGACGAGGTGCAGCGCCATGTCGATCCCCGCGGAGACGCCGGCGGACGTGACGACGTCGCCGTCGTCGACGTAGCGCGCCTCCGTGTCGACCACGACGCTCGGGTCGATCCGCGCGAGCTCGTCGTAGTGCGCCCAGTGCGTCGTCGCGGGCCGGCCCGCGAGGAGCCCCGCCGCGGCGAGGACGAGCGAGCCCGTGCAGACGCTCGCGATCACCGGGGTGCGCGCCCGCATCGCGCGCAGCCACTCGAGGTGCACGCGGTCGGCGAGCAGCGGGCGCGTCCCGCGACCGCCGGGGTACACGAGCAGGTGGAGGGGGCCGACGTCGTCCGCCGAGCGGTCGGGGAGCAGCCGGAGGCCCTTCGCGAGCCGCACGCCGCCGCCGTCCCACGAGAACGTCGACACCTGGGGCTTGAGCACCGAGTGCTCGGCCCAGGCCGACAGCACCTCGAACGGCCCGGCGACGTCGAGCTCCTCGGCCTCGTCGAAGACGAAGATCCCGACGTTCGTCCCGTTGCCCGTTCCCATGGCCACCTCCGCGCGCCCCCGCGTCCCGAGGGCCTCGACCGCTCCTGCCCGCGCGCCTAGAGGCCGGGCAGGGCGAGCATCTGGTCGAGCGCGACGCGCGCCCAGTGCGCGTCGTCGGCGTCCACGACGATCCGGTTCACCACGCGACCGGCGACGAGCGACTCCATCGCCCACACGAGGTGCGGCAGGTCGATCCGGTTCATCGTCGAGCAGAAGCACACCGTCGAGTCGAGGTAGTGCACCTGCTTGTCCGGGTGCGCCCGCGCGACGCGGCGCACGAGGTTGAGCTCGGTCCCGATCGCCCACGCCGAGCCCGGCTCGGCGGCGTCGAGCATCTTGATGATGTACTCCGTCGACCCGACGAAGTCCGCCGCCGTGACGACCTCGTGCTTGCACTCGGGGTGCACCAGCACGTTGACGTCCGGGACGGCCGCGCGGACGTCGTCGACGTTCTTCGCCGAGAACCGCCCGTGGACCGAGCAGTGCCCGCGCCACAGGATCATGCGCGCGTCGCGCAGCTCGGCGTCGGTGAGGCCGCCGTTCGGCTTGCGCGGGTCGAACACGACGCAGTCGTCGAGCGACATCGCGAGCTTGAGCACCGCGGTGTTGCGCCCCAGGTGCTGGTCGGGGAGGAACAGGACCTTGCCCGTGCCGTCCACGCCGCCCACCTGGTCGAACGCCCAGCGCAGCGCGACCTCCGCGTTCGACGACGTGCACACCGTGCCGCCGTGGCGCCCCGTGAAGGCCTTGATCGCGGCCGAGGAGTTCATATAGGTCACGGGGATCGTCGAGTCGGCGATGCCGACCTCCTGCAGCACGTCCCACGCGTCCTCGACCTGGTCGATCGCGGCCATGTCCGCCATCGAGCAGCCCGCCGCGAGGTCCGGCAGCACGACCTGCTGCGCGTCGGAGGTGAGGATGTCCGCGCTCTCGGCCATGAAGTGCACGCCGCAGAACAGGATGAACTCCGCCTCGGGGCGGGCGGCCGCCTCGCGCGCGAGCTTGAAGGAGTCGCCCGTGACGTCGGCGAAGTCGATGACCTCGTCACGCTGGTAGTGGTGGCCGAGGACGAACGCCCGCTCGCCCAGCGCGGCGCGCGCCGCGCGGGCGCGCTCGACCAGGTCGGGGTCGCTCGGCGCGGGCAGGTCGCCCACGCACTCGACGCCCCGCTCGGACGCGAGGTCGCGGCCCTGCCCCAGCAGGAGCAGGGCGGACGGGCTGGGCTCGACGAAACCGCCCGGGCGTGCGGTGCTCGGACCGCCCACGGACGACAGCAAGGTGCTCCCGGTGCTCACGGGACCATCGTCGCACAGCGCCGCGGAGACGGAGAGGGCCCTCCCACCCCGACTCGGCGCGCCCCGGCGCGACCCGCCGGACCGCGCCCGGGCTGGCACAATCCGGGCATGCGCGTGCTGCTCACCGGGTCCGCCGTCCCGCCCCCGCCCGACGGCGCGTGGCCGGGCCGCGACGTCGTGCCGACTGCCGCCGGACCGAGCCTCGCCGACGTCGCCTCGTGGTGGTCCGCGCACGGCGCCGTGGACACCGTGCCCCTCGCGGCATCGGGGCCCGCGTTCCTCGACGCCCTCGCCCCCGTCGCGCCCGAGGTCCTCGCGGGCGTCGTGCCGGGCCCGGGCGGCGCGGAGGTCCCGGTCGCCGTCCGACGGCGCGCGTCCTCGCCGCACGAGGGCGCGCAGGCCCGGACCGTCGTCGTCGACGTGTCCCAGGTCCCGGCCACCGGGGAGGCCGTCGTCGTCGACGCCGACGGCACGTCGACGACGGTGCCCGCCCGCTCGTCGACCGCCGTCGGGCACCTGCTCGCGCTCGCGGTCGACGCTGCCCGGGTGGGTTCGGACCCCGGCCGGGTCGTCCTCGCGACCGGGGGCAGCACGAGCCACGACGCGGGCCTCGGGGCGCTCCTGGCGCTCGCGGGCGAGCCGCCGTCGGCCGGAGGCGCGCCGGACCTCGCGCCCGCCCGGCTGGCGGACGTCGTGCGCGCCGCGCGCGCCGCGCTGGGCGGCACCGACCTCGTGGCGGCCGTCGCGTCGGACGTCCCGCTCCTCGGTCTGCACGGCGCGAGCGCGACCCTCGACGCGCGCGGCGTCGACCCGCTGGTGGCCCAGCACCTCGAGCGCGCCCTCGGTGCGGTCGCGCACGACGTCGCCGCCGCCGTCGACCGCGCGGACGCGGCCGGGCCGGGGGAGCACGGGATCGTCGGGCGCGACCTGCTCGCGGGCGCGACGGCGGGCCGCCGCCTCGCCGGGCTGCCAGGAGCGGGCAGCGGGGGAGGGCTGGGTTTCGCCGTCGCGGCGCTGGGCGGCAGGCTCGTGCCCGCGCTGCGGGTCGTGGCGGACGACGTCGGGCTCGACGCGCGGCTCGCGGCCGCGGACGTCGTCGTCGTGCTCGCGGACGAGCTCGGCGCGCACGAGCTCGGCGAGGGGACCGTCCGCGAGGTGTCCGGCCGGGCGGCGCGGCACGCGCTCCCGGTGGTGGTCGTCGCGCGCGCGGTCGTCGCGGGCCGCCGCGAGCAGGCGGCCGCAGGGCTCAGCGGCGCGTACGCGTGGGGTGACGGCGACCCGCGCGACCTCGTGGAGCGCGTCGCGCGCACGTGGTCGCGCGGCTGAGTCAGCCGAGCTCCACGTCGCCGTCCGCGCGCACGGACCACGCGGGGTTGTGCGCGATCTCCCACACGAGGTCGTTCGGGTCGGCGACGTGGGCGTGGAAGACGCCCCCGAACTCACCCTCCTGCGGCTCCTTGCGGACGGTCCCGCCCGCGGCGACCATCGCGTCCACCAGCTCGACGACGGCGTCGCGCGACCCGACGTTGTGCGACAGGGTCACACCCGTGGTCGCGGCCGGCGCCCCGGCCGAACCGGCGTCGCGCGCGAAGCTCGCCGCGTCGAAGAAGCCGAGGAGCTGGCCGGCCGCGGACCGGTAGAACACGATCTCGCCCGGCACGTCGAGCCGAGGCTCCCAGCCGAGCGCGCCGTAGAAGCGTCGGGCCGCGCCGAGGTCTCGCGTCGCGACCGTCACGAAGTGCACCGCCTGGTCCATGGGTCCTCCGTCGTCACCCTCGCGCCCCGTGCGGCGAGGCCCGTTCGACCCTAGTCCCGCGCGGGGTCGTAGACTCGGGAACACCACCGGCACGTGTGGTGTTGAGGACCTGACGGGATCTCTCTCGAGAGATCCGAGAAGCCGGCCACCACCGGGGCAGCACTGCCCCCGACAGCGCGGAGACGAGATGAGCGAGACCACCGACATTGCCACGCACGGCGTCAACCTGACCGACGAGGCCGCGGACAAGGTCCGCACGCTCCTCGAGCAGGAGGGTCGCGACGACCTGCGCCTGCGGGTCGCGGTGCAGCCCGGCGGCTGCTCCGGCCTGATCTACCAGCTCTACTTCGACGAGCGCGTGCTCGACGGCGACGCGCTGCGCGACTACGACGGCGTCGAGGTCGTGGTCGACAAGATGAGCGTCCCGTACCTCGAGGGTGCGACGATCGACTTCGCCGACACGATCGAGAAGCAGGGCTTCACGATCGACAACCCCAACGCGGGCAGCGCCTGCGCCTGCGGCGGCTCCTTCAGCTGAGCTGTCCGGCGTGCCGCGCGCACGCCACCGGACCGCACGAGCCCGGTCACCCGTCCGCGGGTGGCCGGGCTCGCGTCGTCCGCGGGTCGGGCCGCCCAGCTCGGGCGGGGTCAGCCGCCGATCTCGACGGTGATCGCCCAGGCCTCGGCCTCTCCCTGACCGGGGAGCTGCTCCTCGCCCACGACCGTGTGCCCGCGCATCCGCGCCCACGCGGGGACGTCGAGGCGCGCGGCCGGGTCGGTCGACCACACGGTGAGCCGAGCGCCCGGTGCGAGGTCGCGCGCCGCCGCGGCGAGCCGGATCACGGGGAGCGGGCAGCGCAGCCCGCGCGCGTCGACCACGTCGCCGGCCGCGCCCGCGTCGCCGGACGCGCCGGACGCCGGCAAGGGCGGGGGAGCGCCGGTCACAGACCCTGCACCCCCAGCGCCGCGCGCACGCGGGCGACGGCGTCCGGCAGGGCGGCGAGCAGCCGCTCGACGTCGTCCTCCGTCGTCGAGCGGTCCAGGGCGACGCGCACGTTGCCGTGCGTGAGCACGCCCATCGCCGCGAGGACGTGCGAGGGCTCGAGCGAGCTCGACGTGCACGCCGACCCGGAGCCGACGGCGACGCCCTCGCGGTCCAGGTCGGTGAGCAGCGCCTCGCCGTCCACGTAGAGGAACGAGAAGGTCGCGACGTGGGGGAGCCGGTCGACCGGGTCGCCGACCACCTCGACGTCGGGGATCTGCGCGACCCGTGCCCGCACGCGGTCGACGAGCGCCCGACGCCGCGCGTCCTCCGCGTCCCGGTCGGCCAGCACCGCCTGCAGCGACACGGCCGCGGCGAACGCCGCCGGGACGGACACCCCGCCGGGTGCCCACGGGTCCGCGTCCTCGGGGAACGGGCTGCGCCGTCGGACGCGGGAACGCACCGCGAGGACACCGATGCCCGGACCGCCGCCCCAGTCCGCCGGGTCGGCGGCGAGCGCGTCCCAGGTCTCGGGGACGACGTCGTGCCCGAGCGTGGCCCCCGCGTCCACGAGCAGCGGGACCCCCGCCCGCCGCGCCGCCTCGTGCACGGCCGCGACCGGCTGACGCGTCCCCACCTCGCCGTTGGCGGCCTGGAGCGCGGCGAGCGCCACGCCCGGGCGACCGACGGCGTCGGTCATCTCCGCGGCGTCGACGCGGCCGGACCCGTCCACCCCGACGACTTCCCGCTCCAGGCCACCGTGCTCGGCGGCGTGCAGGACGGCGGCACGCTCGACGGCGCCGACGACGACCCGTCGCCCCGCGCGGTGACGCGCGCCGGCGAGCGCGGCGACGGCCGTGTGGAGGGACGCGGTGTGGTTGGCGGTGAAGACGACATCCTCCGTGCGCGCGCCGAGCGCGGCGGCGACGGCCTCGCGGGCGCCGTCGAGCAGGGCCGCGGCACGCCTGCCCTCCGCGTGCAGACGTCGGGGGTCGGCCCAGCCGTCGTCGAGCGCGCGGTCGAAGGCCTCGCGCGCGAGCGGGTGCCAGGGGGCGTGCCCCCCGTTGTCGAGCAGGACCCGGCGATCGGGGGTGGTGTGTGTCACATGGCCTCCAGGGCGCGGGCGGGGCCGTCGTGGAGCGAAGGACGGCCGGGCTGAGACGGCCCGAGCGGGCGCGGGGCGCCGGTCGGGGTCCGGCGCACGGCGTCGGATCGTTGCGCTCGCGCGCCCCGCGACGAGGTGCCTCCGGGAGTCCGAAGGTCCTACCGGCACGCTACCGTGCTGCTCGGTGGGCCGACGGTGTGGCAAGGATCTGACAGACTCGGGACGGGTGTGGCGAACCCACCCCTGACCGGCCACGACGTGTGCCGCATCTCGCCCGTCCGCAGCGCGTTCCGGGCCACGAAGGGCGGAATCCCGCGCTAGGCTTCGTGTGTCGAGGACGAAGGTCCTGTGCTGGGCTCGTAAAGACGGGCACGGGCAGGACGTGACGTGAAAGGCCCCCCTTGCACTCGCAACCCCCTAGCCGCACACGGCGCACCATCCTGCGGGCGACGGCCCTCGCCGTCGCCGTCGCCGCGGTGGCGTCCGGCTGCGCCACCGACACCGTCCAGCGCGGGTTCCTGCCCGGTTACGAGGACGGGGAGGTGACCAACCAGACCGCCCGGATCACGTCGCTGTGGACCGGCTCCTGGATCGCGGCCCTCATCGTCGGCGTGATCACGTGGGGCCTGATGCTGTGGTGCGTCGCCGCGTACCGCAAGCGCAAGGACGACCACCAGCTCCCCGTGCAGACGCGCTACCACCTGCCGCTCGAGATCATGTACACGGCCGTGCCGATCCTCATGGTCCTCGTCCTCTTCTTCTACACGGACCGCGACATGAGCGCGATCGTGGACAAGGACGTCGAGTCCGACCTCACGGTCCAGGTCATCGGCAAGCAGTGGAGCTGGGACTTCAACTACGTGGACGACGACGTCTACGAGACGGGCCAGCACCTGGCGGACGTCGGCGACACCATGACCGACGACGCGACGATCGACGGAGCCCCGGGCACGGCGGCGGCGCTGCCGACGCTCTACCTGCCCGTCGGTGAGTCGGTGCGGTTCGAGCTGCAGTCGCGCGACGTCATCCACTCCTTCTGGATCCCCGCGTTCCTCTACAAGCTCGACATGATCCCGCACCGGACGAACGAGTTCGTGGTCACCCCGGAGCGCGAGGGCGTCTACGCCGGCAAGTGCGCCGAGCTCTGCGGCGAGCACCACTCCGGCATGCTGTTCAACGTCGAGGTCGTCGACCGCGCGGAGTACGACGCGCAGATGGAGGCGCTCCGCGAGAAGGGCCAGGAGGGTCAGATCCCGGTGGAGGGCTTCAGCCGTCTCCAGGACCCGAACCCTGTCACCGCTACCACGGAGGGTGAGAACTGATGGTCGCGCAGGCCGAAGTCATCCCCGGTCTCGCGCCGCGGCGTCAGACCCTCGGGCGGACCGTGATCAAGTGGGTCACGTCCACCGACCACAAGACGATCGGGTACATGTACCTGATCACGTCGTTCATCTTCTTCTGCATCGGCGGCCTCATGGCCCTCGTGATCCGTGCGGAGCTCTTCGAGCCCGGCATCCAGATCGTGCAGAGCAAGGAGCAGTACAACCAGCTCTTCACGATGCACGGCACGATCATGCTGCTGCTGTTCGCGACCCCGCTCTTCGCCGGGTTCGCGAACGTGATCATGCCGCTGCAGATCGGTGCGCCGGACGTCGCGTTCCCGCGACTGAACATGTTCGCGTACTGGCTCTACCTCTTCGGCGGTCTCATCGCCTCGGCCGGCTTCTTCACGCCGCAGGGCGCCGCCTCGTTCGGTTGGTTCGCGTACGCGCCGTTGTCGAACACGACGTTCAGTCCAGGGCTCGGGGGAGACCTCTGGGTGTTCGGGCTCGCGCTCGCCGGCTTCGGCACGATCCTCGGTGCGGTCAACTTCATCACGACGATCATCACGATGCGCGCGCCCGGCATGACGATGTTCCGCATGCCGATCTTCACGTGGAACACGCTCATCACGAGCCTCCTCGTGCTCATGGCGTTCCCGCCCCTGGCCGCCGCGCTCTTCGCACTCGGTGCCGACCGGCGCCTCGGCGCCCAGATCTTCAACCCCGAGAACGGGGGCGCCATCCTGTGGCAGCACCTGTTCTGGTTCTTCGGGCACCCGGAGGTCTACATCATCGCGCTGCCGTTCTTCGGCATCGTGTCCGAGATCTTCCCGGTCTTCGCCCGCAAGCCGATCTTCGGCTACAAGGGCCTCGTCTACGCGACGATCGCGATCGCGGCGCTGTCCGTCACCGTGTGGGCCCACCACATGTACGTGACCGGCGCGGTCCTCCTGCCGTTCTTCGCCTTCATGACGATGCTCATCGCCGTGCCGACCGGCGTGAAGTTCTTCAACTGGATCGGGACCCTCTGGCGAGGGAAGCTGACGTTCGAGACACCGATGCTGTGGTCGATCGGGTTCCTCGTGACCTTCCTCTTCGGCGGTCTCACGGGCGTCATCCTGTCCAGCCCGGCGCTCGACTTCCACCTGTCCGACTCGTACTTCGTGGTGGCGCACTTCCACTACGTCGTGTTCGGCACCGTGGTGTTCGCGATGTTCGCCGGCTTCTACTTCTGGTGGCCCAAGTTCACCGGGCGCATGCTCAACGAGCGCCTTGGCAAGGTCCACTTCTGGCTGCTCTTCATCGGCTTCCACATGACGTTCCTCATCCAGCACTGGCTGGGCGTCGAGGGCATGCCGCGCCGCTACGCGGACTACGCGCCGTCCGACGGCTTCACGTGGGAGAACCAGGTCTCGACGGTCGGGGCGTTCATCCTCGCCGCGTCGACGCTGCCGTTCCTCTGGAACGTCTACACGACCTGGCGCAACGCGCCCAAGGTCCAGGTCGACGACCCGTGGGGCTACGGCCGCTCGCTCGAGTGGGCCACGTCCTGCCCGCCGCCGCGGCACAACTTCACGTCGCTGCCGCGCATCCGCTCCGAGTCGCCCGCGTTCGACCTGCACCACCCCGAGGTCGCGGCGATGGACCACGCGGAGCCGAACCCCAACGTCCTGGAGAAGGTCTACGGGGAGGCCGACCGCCGCGGTGAGAAGAGCGTCGCGCTCGACCGCCTCGGCGACAAGCAGGCAGGCAGCGACTCGACGTCGACGATCATCATCGACGAGCCGCGCACGGGTGACACGGACGAGGAGGCCGGCAAGTGAAGGTCGAGTACAAGCTGTTCATCTTCCTGACGCCCTTCTTCGCGCTCATCGGCGTGGTGTATGGGCTCTGGAGCGGCTGGGAGCCCGTCGGCAGCGCCGCGCTCCTCCTGACCGCAGGTCTGTCGGGCATGATCGGCGCCTACCTGGCGCTCACCGCCAAGCGGATCGACGCGCGGCCCGAGGACGACCCGGACGGCCTCATCGAGCAGGGTGCCGGCGACCAGGGCGTGTACGCCCCGTGGAGCTGGTGGCCGCTCGCGATCGCGGCGTCGGCTGCGATCGTCTTCCTGGGCCTCGCGGTCGGCTGGTGGCTGGTCTACGTGGGGATCGCGATGAGCGCGGTCGCCCTCGTCGGCTGGGTCTTCGAGTTCTCCCGCGGCCAGCACGCGCACTGACGCACCTCTTCCGGACGGCCCGATCCCCTCGCGGGGGTCGGGCCGTCCTGCTGTCTGCGGAGGGTCGTGGGGCGCGCCCATGGGGTCGAAGGCACGTGTGTGTGAGTGCCGGAGCCGTTCCTTGTGGCGCGCTCCGGCAGCGTGGTGGCGTTCTACGCCGGGCTGGTGCCCACGCCGGGGCTGGAGCGGCGCAGGGCGGCGCAGGAGCACCCACGCCTGGGCTGGAGCCGCGCAGGGCGGCGCAGAAGCACCCAAGTCAGGCTGGCAGCGTGCACGTCGGGGCGGGAGCGTGCACGTCGGGGCGGGAGCGTCCACGCCGGGGCGGGAGCGTCCACGCAGGGCGGGAGCGCCCACGCAGGGCGAGAGCGACTACGCCGGTGCGGGAGCGCCCGTGCCGGGGTGGCCTCGCGCCAGGGTGGCCTCCCGCCGGGCGCAGGTGGGAAGCCGTCACGACGGCGCTCCGGGCACGGACCGGGTCGCTCTCCGCGTGGCTGGGGCATGTTCGTCCAGACATTCAGCGCGGGACGGTGCGTGGTGCGTGGTGCGTGGTGGGCGGGGTCGGGCAGCCGCTGGAGCGCGCCGGAGCATCGTGACGGCCTGGGACGGCGTCGGTGACGCTCTGCGCCCAGCGACATGACGCGCCACCTGTCGGCGACCGCGGACTGACCGGGTCGTGGCCCTGGGCGGCCGCCGAGAACGAGGTTG